>CAIYOW010000015.1 GCA_903927955.1 uncultured Methylococcaceae bacterium
TAAACGATGAGCAACGTACTAAGGCCATGGATTACGCACGGGCTACTCTTAAATCACAAAAAGAGCCGCGACCCCATGCAGGTAAAGAGGATCCTGTGGCGCAATTTTTTGGTTATGCCGAAGGTGACGAACAAGGCGCGTCGCAAATTGGTATGGTCAGTTTTCGGGATGCGCATATTTTGGCGTTTCCTGTGCCAACCATGAATGGCCCGCGTTGGGTAACAACTGCACAACGGTTGTGGGATGCCGGATGTGAAAATGTGCCAGAACCAGGAAATGTAACCCAAATTTTGGCCCAGCCACAAGCAAACACAGCCGCCCGTCTTAATTTGGGTTGGCTATTACTAAACACACACAGTGAATCTTTGCCATTCCCGATAAAATTGATTGAAAAAAGCCCTATGACTATGTCGCAAATTAAAAAAAACTTGCTAATCGTAGACGATGATTTATTTCCTTCCATAGTCAATTCTAATCTGGAAGTAAGAACATCAGTTTCCATTGACTTCGAGACAGGGGCTGCTACTTCGGGCGCTTTATTTACTTATGAAGCCGTGCCTAGGGGTACCTTGTATCAGACCACTGTCAATTTCGACAATGACCGTTTTTCCGGTAACTACGACAATGCAACTCAACTGATAAAAAAGGCGATGTCTTTAGCCTGCCAACTTGGTTTGGGTGGCATGACAACACGCGGTTTTGGCCGGATGCAAGCCTTATGGGGAGAGGTGCGATGATTAATTTGGAGCCTATGGCAGCAAAGGCCGCTGTTAAAATGGTTGGCAATAATGTTGATATCGAAAACATGATTAACAAATCGTTGATGGTGCTTGCTGAACAAGGTGTTTGTGCATTTGGTTTGTTTTTAGCTAGCCGTCATCGGGCTCAAGACATAGCAGCCGCAGAAGCTATTCATACCGCTCTGAATGGTCTGTTGCTAAGTGCAGCTTTGGTTGAAATAGAAGACGCCAGGCCGAATGCTGAGTTTTATAAGCACATTACGTTAGCTCAACAGGACGAGGGCGATATTGCGGCGTTACAACGACTATTGCTGACCAAGCAACTCTTGGAAACCGCGCTAACCTATGGCCGTTATCAAGCAAAAGCAGTGGCGGGATAACATGACACAGCAATTTGCGCAAATTACTTTCAAATTATCCAGTGCGCTACATATCGGCAACGGTCGGTCTGGCATGCTGGCTAAGTGTCACGGTTTTGTTCCAGGTCATATTTTGACCTATGCATTGGCGGCAGCTATCGGTAAGGCAAATGGCGGCCAATATGAAGACTTTACCCAAGCCTTGGACGAAGTTAAAAATCAGATAAGTTGTGGCCCGTTGTTTATTGAAAATCCGCAACAAGCGGGTTCAGTGCTATTTCCTAGAAGGGATCGTGCTTCCATTGAACGACAGTTTTTAACCGCCAGCAATCATGTGACATTAATGCCCGATTCCAGAGCAAGCGTTGAAGGTGCTTTGTTTGAAGTGGAAAGAATTTCGGCGCAGATCGTCCGCGGCACTTATCGAAGACAGGTAACTCGGCTGATTGGCGGACTATGGCACACCGATAGTCACTTGGCAGGGAAGCCTTTAATTGACTGGTTAACTGTCTGCCTGCTGGGTGGTGAAACAAAAAGCGGTTGCGGTCTAGTCATATTAGATGAATGGTCGGAGAATGCTTCA
>CAIYOW010000016.1 GCA_903927955.1 uncultured Methylococcaceae bacterium
AGGTGTTCCACCGTGATGAATTCATGACGCTGGTCATGGGCATTTTTGAAGGCGGTGTTTAAGGTGACTTCAAGCTCTTTACTTAGCATGGGTTATACTCCCGGATTAAACTTCTTCCATCGCGCACATCAAGGGGTGCTGATGTTCGCGTGAATATTCGTTGACAATAATGACTTTGGTTTCGGCGACATCTTTGCTGTAAGTGCCGCAGACGCCAATGCCTTGGGTGTGGATTTGCAGCATTACGCGGGTTGCCGTTTCTTCGGTCATGGCAAAAAAATCCATCAGCACTTCTATGACAAAGTCCATTGGGGTAAAGTCGTCGTTTAACAAAACCACTTTATACAGCGGTGGCTTTTTAAGCTTAGGCTTGGCTTCTTGCACTGCCAAGTCGTCGTCATGGTCTTGGTTTGGGTTGGCGTTGGACATAATTGGCGGCGGTTAAAAATGTTTCCTGGCTTTAAGATAATGGCTATGGCGATGCAATTCAAGTTTAGGGCAAAAAAATACCTTGCCGCTTAAGGATAATCTATACCAGCATAATATCCTTAAATCCAGTAAAATATCCGGTTTTTAAAAGAGGAGCTAATTGGATGGTTTGGAAACCCCATGTTACTGTAGCCGCAGTGATTGAGCGCGGGCAACGTTTTTTGCTGGTGGAGGAGGAAACCCCGCGTGGTTTGCAGTTTAATCAACCAGCAGGTCACTTTGAGGAAAATGAAGACCTTATTGCCGCCATTAAGCGCGAAGTGCAAGAGGAGACGGCTTGGCAGTTTGAGCCTGAACACATCCTTTCCCTGCAGCTGTGGCGACGCAACCCACAAGAAGACACCTTTATCCGTGTGTGCTTTTCTGGCAGCTGTCATAGCCATGATGCCGCCCAAGCACTTGATCAAGGTATTGTGGGCACGCATTGGTTAAGCCGTGATGAAATTGCCGCTAATTTGCCGCGCTTGCGTAGCCCGTTAGTGTTGATCGCGGTGGATGACTATTTGCGTGGGCAACGTTATCCTTTAGCTTTGTTGCAAAATTTCCTCGATTTGGACTATGGCTAAAAACATTATTGTTGGTCTGTCCGGTGGTGTTGATTCTGCCGTTACTGCGTTGTTATTGACCGAACAAGGTCATAATGTGACCGGTTTGTTCATGAAAAATTGGGAAGAGGATGACGGCACCGAGTATTGCACGGCCCTGCAAGATTTGGCGGATGCCCAACAAGTTTGCGATAAGCTGGGCATCCCTTTAAAAACCGTTAATTTTGCCGCTGAATATTGGGATGAGGTGTTTGAGGTGTTTCTTGCCGAATTTGCCCAAGGTCGCACCCCTAACCCTGACATTCTGTGCAATAAGCATGTCAAGTTCAAGGCATTTTTGGATTATGCCATTGATGATTTAGGGGCTGACCATATCGCCACCGGGCATTATGCACGGGTTGCCGAACAAGATGGTGTTTTTCAGTTGCTGAAGGGTTTGGACCCCAATAAGGAGCAAAGCTATTTTTTGTATGCTATGGGGCAAAAAGCCCTATCCCGTACTTTGTTCCCCATCGGCCATTTGCATAAACCAGAAATACGGGCTTTGGCACAAAAAGCCGGTTTTGCCAACCACCAGAAAAAAGACAGCACTGGCATTTGTTTTATTGGCGAACGTAAGTTTAAGGAGTTCCTGCAACGTTATTTGCCTAGCCAACCCGGCGAGATGCGCACCCCAGAAGGCCAATGGGTCGGTCAGCACCACGGTTTGATGTATTACACGCTAGGGCAGCGCCAAGGCTTGGGTATCGGCGGCGTTAAGGATGCGCCTGATGAGCCTTGGTATGTGTTGGAAAAAGATTTGGACACTAACGTGTTGGTGGTTGGTCAAGGCCATTATCATCCGCTGATGTTGCATGACACGCTGGTGGCGGGCGCTATGGACTGGTGCAGCGGCATACCGCTAAGGGAGCCGCTGCGTTGTGCGGCAAAAACCCGTTACCGCCAAGCCGACCAGCCTTGTTATCTGCAACCGTTGGCGGATGGCCGCTTTCATGTGCTGTTTGACCAACAGCAGCGGGCCATTACGCCCGGGCAGTCGGTGGTGTTTTACGACGGCGAGGTGTGTTTGGGCGGCGGGATTATCCAGTCGAAGGCTAATCATTAAATGGCCACAACTGTAAAGCTTTTGGGAGATTTACGACGATATTTCTTGCTGCTAGGTGTTTACGGTCAGATATTTAAAGCATGTTCAGTAAATGGCGGGTAAAAAATGCCGATGCAAGCTAATTTTTGCCATATTCCTTTGAGGAGACAACCGTATATGAATGCTCTTTTTAACCGTTTAAAATCTTTTAATATTAATGTCCGTGGCATTATCCAGGTCGGGGCCAGTATCGGCCAAGAACTTAAAGTATTCACCGAGTCAGGTGTAAAAAAAGCGCTGCTGATCGAACCATTAGACGATTGTTTTCCAAGGCTTGTTGCAACAGCTAAGGAGAGCGGCCCCGGGTTCTATCCTATTCAGGCGTTGTGTGCCGATAAGGAAGGCGAGCAGTATAATTTTAATGTTGCCAGTAATGGCGGCCAATCTTCTAGCCTTTTAGAGCCGCTTGAGCATCTTAAATTGCACCCCGCTGTGGTCTTTTCGCAGCAACAAATTACAATGGTTTCCCGTACATTGGACAGTTTGGTTGCAGAATTTATGGCGTTGCATCCAGACGAAAAGGTTGAAGACTTCAACTTGTTGTATCTTGATACCCAGGGAGCGGAAAAAAAGGTGCTGATGGGCGCCGATGCTGTTTTGTCAAATTGCAGTGCCATTTGGACAGAAATCAGCAATGTTGATCTCTACAAGGGCGGAGTAAGGTTGCCCGAATTGATTTCTTATTTAGACGACAAAGGTTTTTATCTTGTTTTTGCATCAATAAACCCCAAATTCTGGGGTGATGCGCTGTTTATCAGAAAACCAGCGAGCTAATTTTTCGGCCGGCAAAATACCTGGTTGACTCTATATGTTTTAATACGATGAATACACATAAAATTGGTTTTATTGGCGGCGGCAATATGGCGCGTAGCCTATTAAGCGGCTTGATTGCCAGCGGTCATGCCCCGCAATTGCTGTGGGTTTCTGATATTAATCAGGATACTTTGGCCGCATTGTCGGGCGAGTTAAAAGTTAACACGGCCAGTGACAATCATGCCTTGCTTGAAGTGGCTGAGGTATTGGTGTTGGCGGTCAAGCCCCAGATGATGGAGGCGGTGGCCCGCCAAGTGGCACCCTTGCTTACCAAGCGCCACCCTTTGGTCATTTCTATTGCAGCCGGTGTTAGCCAAACAAGTCTTAGCGATTGGTTAGGCGCCAGTACCGCCATTGTCCGTTGTATGCCAAACACCCCCGCTTTGGTACGGACTGGCGCAACCGCCTTACATGCCAATTCCAATGTCAATGCCGTGCAGCGTGATTTGGCGGAAAATATCATGCGGGCAGTGGGTTTGGCACTTTGGGTTGATGATGAAGGGCAGTTGGATGCCGTCACTGCGGTTTCTGGCAGCGGCCCGGCTTATTTTTTCTTATTGATGGAGGCGATGGAAAACACTGCCATCACACTAGGTTTGCCCGCCGATACAGCACGGTTGTTGGTTTTGCAAACCGCTTTAGGGGCTGCCAAAATTGCTTTAGAAGCCCCCGAGTCACCCGAACAATTGCGCCAACGGGTCACCTCGCCCGGCGGCACCACGGAACAGGCTATAATGGCTTTTCAGCAAGGTGGTTTTGCTGAATTGGTCGGTGCTGCGTTAGCGGCGGCAAGAGACCGTTCCATTGCCTTGTCAAAACCAAAGGAAATTATCTGATGAATGCCAATTATTTGACTGACCCTATCATCCTTGTCATCGATACGGTGTCGTCGTTGTATATCTTGGCAGTGCTGTTGCGTTTTTTGTTGCAATGGTGCAGCGCCCCTTATTACAACCCCATTGCCCAGTTTTTAGTTAAAGTCACCCACCCGCCATTACGTCTCTTGCGGCGCTTTGTACCGGCGGCGGGCAAAATTGACACCTCTTCCATCGTGCTGATGATTGTGTTGCAAATGTCCGCAAACTTTAGCATTTTATTGTTGAAAGGCTTGGCACTCAATGTTGGCGCGTTGGCATTGCTGTCGCTGGCTGATTTGGTGTCTTTGCTGATTAATGTGTTTATTTTTGCGGTGTTTGCACGGGCGATTATGACTTGGGTCAACCCGGGTGCTAATGATGCCGCCGCTTCGCTGTTGGCGAGCCTGACCGAACCGCTGCTAGACTTGTGCCGCCGCATGATCCCCGATTTTGGCGGCATGGATTTCTCGCCCATGTTGGCTTTGCTGTTTTTGCAATTGGCAAAAATGATGTTGCTGCCGCCGTTGCATCAGCTGGCTAGTTTGGTGAGTTTTTAACTGCAAACCGGATGTTGCGCAAAGAACAATCTTTGTCTTGCCGCGCCCACTTAAAGCCTAACGCTCCCTGAGCGTAGTCGAAGGGCATTGCGGTGCGTGGCTTCGACTACGCTCAGCTAACGTGCTGCCTAACATCAGTTAATATGATATTTTCGGCGACACAAAGGATTGTACTTCGGAGTTGAATCCTCGAATTCCATGATGTTGAAAAATTTGCCCGTATGCAGCGTAGCGTAATACTGGGCAACCGCGCCGCGAAGCCCCGGATTCCGCTTTGCTTCATCCAGGCTACCTTGCTACTAATAAGGACACGCACTATATCAGCTACGGGCGCCCAAGCTACTGGAATGGGGCAGCGGGCGGCTCAGCAATAAAGTACCCACCCCTTGGTCAGTAAACAACTCCAATAACACCGCATGGGGTACCCGACCATCAATAATGTGTACACTGGACACACCACCTTTTAAAGCATCGGTGGCACAGGTGGTTTTGGGTATCATGCCGCCGTACAGGGTACCGTCTTCAATCAGGCCATCAATGTCTTTTACCGTCAATCCGGTCAGGAGCTGGTTGTTTTTGTCCAAAATACCGGCGGTGTTGGTCAATAAAATCAATTTTTCCGCTTTCAGCACTTCCGCCAATTTTCCGGCCACCAAATCGGCATTGATGTTGTAAGAACGCCCGTCTTCACCTACCCCAATCGGGGCAATGACCGGAATAAAATCACTGCGCCCCAGCATTTCGATAACGGCAGGGTCAATGCTGCTGACTTCGCCGACGTGTCCTAGATCAATAATTTCTGAAGCATCGTCATCCAGCAATGATTTTTTCAGTGTGATTTTTTTGGCGCGGATAAAATCGCCGTCCTTACCGGTGAGGCCAACTGCCTTGCCGCCGTGCTGGTTGATCAGATTGACAATTTCTTTATTTACCAAGCCACCCAACACCATTTCTACCACATCCATAGTTTCGCTGTCGGTGATGCGCATACCATCAACAAAGCCGGTGGTTTTGCCCAGTTTTGCCAGTAATTGACCAATTTGTGGGCCGCCCCCGTGGACAACAATGGGATTAAGCCCGACTAGCTTCATCAATACAATATCACGGGCGAAGCTGTGCTTTAGGGCTTCATCAACCATGGCATTGCCGCCGAATTTGACGACTATGGTTTTGTTTTTGAAGCGTTGGATATAGGGCAGGGCTTCGATTAAGACGGCTGCAATGTGGTGGGCGGCTTCAGTTTGGCTAGGGATAGCGTTGTCCATAATTTGTTTAGTGTAAAAAAAGTGATAACAATAGGGTTAATGGCTGCCGGTATGCCCAAAGCCGCCTTGTCCGCGCTCGCTTTCGGTGAAATCTTCCACCTGTTCAAAGGCGACTTGCACAATAGGTACAAAAACCAATTGCGCGATACGCTCGCCGACTTCGATAGTGAAGGCGGTGTCACTGCGGTTCCAGCACGATACCAGCAATTGCCCCTGATAGTCAGAATCAATCAGGCCGACCAAATTACCCAGCACAATACCGTGTTTATGGCCTAATCCCGATCTTGGTAAGATCACCGCCGCCAATTGCGGGTCGCTGATGTATATCGCCAAGCCAGTGGGGATTAACACGGTTTGCCCGGGGTTAAGGCTTAGGGGGACATCCAGACAGGCGCGTAAATCCAATCCAGCCGAGCCGGTTGTGGCGTAAGCAGGGTAAGGAATGCTCGTGCCCAAACGGTTGTCCAGTATTTTAAGTTGTATTTTTTTCATGCCATCTCGTTGCAATTAAGGCGATCAATTGTTCTGCCAGTTTTGTTTTATCGGTCATGGTCAAGTGCTGCTGACCGTTGTGCCAATACACTTGTAAGGCGTTTTGTTCGCTGTCAAAACCGCCATACTGTTGTCCGACCCAGTTGGCGGCAATCATGTCCACGTTTTTACGCGCCAGTTTGTCCAGCGCGTAGTTTTCCAGATCGTTGGTTTCAGCGGCAAAGCCAACAGTAAACGGAGCAGGGGTTAATGCGGCTACGCTTGCCAAAATGTCTTGGGTTTTTTGTAAGCTCAGGCTAGTTTCATCACCCTGTTTTTTGAGTTTATTGGTCAATACAGTGCTGGGTGTGTAATCAGCCACAGCGGCGGCACCAATATAAATATCAGCTTGCGCTGCTTTTGCCAATACCGCATGGTACATTTGCGCGGCACTTTCCACTTTAATCAATTCGCAATAAGCGGGGGCGGTTAATGCCACTGGGCCACTGACCAAGGTGACTTTGGCGCCTGCTTGTACAGCGGCGTTGGCTAGCGCGTAACCCATTTTACCGGAACTGCGGTTAGTGAGGTAGCGGACGGGGTCTAGTGGTTCGCGGGTGGGGCCAGCACTAATCAGCACCGTTAAGCCGTGCAATAAGCCTTCTACGGGCGGGGCTTGGTCAAACAATTGCTGACAAATTGCCGCCGGTTCCGTCATTCTGCCCAAGCCGGTGTCGCCACAGGCTTGCTCGCCCCGTTCAGGGCCGATAATAATCGCACCCTGCTGTTTGAGCCGTGTCATGTTGTCTTGGGTGACCGGTTTGTGCCACATGGCTTGGTTCATGGCCGGTACTAAGTAAATGGGGCAGGTGGCGGCAAGATAGAGTGTGGATACTAAATCATCGGCCAAGCCGTGGCTGAATTTGGCGAGGCTGTTGGCGGTGGCGGGGGCGACCACCAGCATATCTGCCCATTTTGCCAGGTTTATGTGTCCCATGGCATTCTCTTGACTGGCATCCAGCAAATCAGTCGCTACGGGGTTTCCTGATAGGGCTTGGAAAGTCAGCGGGCTGACAAATTGCTGGGCCGAGGCAGTCATAGCCACCCGCACTAAAAAGCCTTGTTTGCGTAGCAGGCGGGTCAATTCGGCAGCTTTGTAAACGGCAATTCCGCCACATACCGCTAAGAGAACGTGCTGGGTTGAACTCATGTTACAGGGGGTTAAGGTGTGTGCATGGCGCCAACTGGCACGGGTTATATGCCAACCAGTCTTGAGGTTGGTAGGTTTCAATTAAATTATTGAAAAAATTAACGATGTTTGTTTATTGTCCAGTTTCTGTGATATTCACTTCTATGCCGTTCTTTTTTAGACGTGAGCGGATATTATCAACACTGGACATTTTACTGTACGGGCCAATTTTAACGCGATACCAAGTTTTGGGTGCTTGCTTCAGGTTTTCCAGTTTTTTGTTGGCAGTGACAGTTATTTTATCAATTTTTGCCTGTATGCCCATTGCCGCCAGTTTTATTATCAGTGCATCGGCTTCTTTGATGCTGGCGAATGAGCCTGCTTGCATCATATATTGCCCGCCTTTGGCTATGCCCAATAGTTCTTCACGGCTACGGGTCTTTGCTTCATATTCTGGGATAACAATTTCTTTTTGGGATAGGGTGTGGTAGAAAGTATATTGGATTTGTTCCGGTTTGTTGCCGTTTGTTAAGTTCGCCGGTGACACAGGGGGATTAGTGGCTTCCGTTGGTTTTTGGCTAGCATCGTGTCCAAAAAAAGCCCCAAAAGCCCAAAAAGCACCGCCGACTATCAGTGCCACGGTAAAAAACAACAGCATGAGTCTTCTGACCAATCTTTGGCGGCTGGGTTGCCGCCTTCGGTAAGTGGATTTTGCGCCTTTTGCCCTGTGTTTGTAATCTGAAACCATTACATTGATTCTGGCGTATCGACCGAAAGCAGGTGCAGACCATTAGCCAATACCTGTTTGACGGCACAGATAAGGTTGAGGCGGGCATTGCGAAGCTTGGCATCGTCAACCAAGAATTGGTGGGCGTTATAGTAGGTGTGGAATTCAGTTGCCAATTCACGCAGGTACTGGATCACTTGGTGCGGCTCATAATTGAGCGCAGCCTTTTGCAGTGTTTCCGTGTATCTGCTAAGCGTGGTCATTAAATCGCTTTCATGCGTTTCTGTGAGCATCGCCAAGTTGTCCAACCCTAAATTGGGGTTGCGTTCCCAGTTTTTTTCGTCCAGTTGCCGTAATACACTGCATACCCGTGCATGGGCGTATTGTACATAAAATACAGGGTTTTCGTTGCTTTTCGAGGTGGCCAGTTTCAGGTCGAAGTCCATGTGCTGCTCTGAGCGGCGCATGACATAGAAAAAACGCGCAGCGTCTTTGCCCACTTCGTTACGTAACTGCCTTAGGGTGATAAATTCACCGGAGCGGGTGGACATTTGCACTTTTTCGTCGCCGCGATAGAGCGTGGCAAATTGCACTAACAACACTTTAAGCTTGTTGTCGTCCGCCCCCAGTGCTTGCATGGCGGCCCGGACTCGCGGAATATAGCCGTGATGGTCAGCTCCCCAGATGTCAATGATCAGATCAAAACCACGCGCCAGTTTATGGTGGTGATAAGCAATGTCAGAAGCAAAATAGGTGTATTGGCCATTTTCACGCACGACGACCCGGTCTTTTTCGTCACCCAGTTGGCTGGAGGCAAACCAAATGGCACCGTCCCGTTCATATAAATGCCCGCTAGCACGTAAGCGTCCTAAAGCTTCTTCAACTGAACCATCGTCCATCAGTTGCCGTTCTGAAAACCATTCTTGGTAATCCACGCCAAAATCGTGCAGGTCGTCTTTTATGTCGTCCAAGATGGCATCAAGGCCAATGGCAAAGAAGTCGCGGTATAAGGTTGGCCCCAATAATGTTTTGGCGCGGGCGATCAGGGCATCAATATATAGTTCTTTGTCGCCGCCTTGGGGTTCGTCCAGTGGTAGGTTTTCCAGCACCTGTTCGGCGGGTCTACGGTAATCGTTGCCTCCAGTGTGATGGGTTTGCCAAGCAATGTCGCGGACATAATCACCCCGATAGCCGTTACTGGGGAATGGCAGTGCCTCGCCACAGGCTTCCAGGTAACGCAGCCAGATACTGGTGGCCAAGATGTCAATTTGCCGGCCCGCATCGTTGACATAATATTCACGGTGGACATCAAAGCCGACCGCTTCGAGCAAATCCGCCACGACCGAGCCGTAAGCCGCACCGCGCCCATGTCCGACATGCAATGGGCCAGTCGGGTTGGCGGACACAAATTCCACTTGCACCTTCTGACCAGCACCGATTTTACTTAAGCCAAATGCAGGGCCGTCCGCGAGTATTTGCGGGATAATTTGAAATTGCGAACTTTTGTCTATAAAAAAATTGATGAAGCCCGGCCCAGCCAGTTCAATTTTTGTCACAGTAGGGTCTACCGGCAAAGCGGCGATAAGTTTTTCAGCTAGTACACGGGGGTTGAGTTGCGCTTGCTTGGCTAGCACTAAAGCCAGATTAGAGGCAAAATCACCGTGTTGCGGGTCACGCGTCCGGTCAATATTGATGGTCGGGTCAGCTCCGTGGCTAAGGACACCGTCGGTTTTAAGTGTGGCAACCGCTTGCAGGAGAAGCTTTTCTATCTTGTTTTTCATTACAGCCAAATCTAGGTTTCATCAAATAATTGCGGGTCATTATCCATCAAAATTATTTGATTATCCATTCGAACCGTGTTTTTGCTTGGATATTGTCAATACAAGTCCAGCGGGTCAACATCTAACGACCAACGTACTTTTGCAGGAATCTTGAATTTGGCTATGGCAGGCATCAAGGTATCCAGCAATTTATGCAGGTCTTGGCGTTGCTTGCATTGCAGCAGCAGTTGGTGATGATAACGTCCGGCGCGTTTTTTCATAGGTGCAGGTGTCGGCCCTAGGATTTGGTTGGCGGGGTTGAATGGCTGGCGGGCCAGTTGCGCTATGCTTTCAAGAAATGCTGTTGCCAGTTCGGCGTCGGTGGCGGAGGCGCGGAACAGGGCTTGGTGGCTGTAGGGTGGCAGACCGGCTTGCTGGCGTTCGGCTAGGGACCGTTTGGCAAAGCTATGGTAATCCGCTTGGATGAGTGTAGTTAGTAATGGGTGTTCGGGGTGGCGGGTTTGTAGCATGACTCGCCCGGGTTTTTCGGCGCGTCCTGCCCGCCCTGCCACTTGCACGATCAGTTGCGCGAGTTTTTCCGGTGAGCGGAAGTCGATGCTGAACAGCCCGCTGTCCACATCCAAAATAGCCACTAGCGTCACGTTGGCGAAGTGGTGGCCTTTGGCCAGCATTTGCGTACCCAAGATAATATCGGCTTGGCCTAGGTTAATTTGTGCCAGATATTTTTGCAGTGAGCCTTTGCGTTGTGTGGAATCTCGGTCAAGACGGACTATCCGGTAGTCCGCATAGCGTTGCTCCAATAGGTATTCTACCCGTTCGGTGCCCAGCCCCAATGCAGTGAGCGCGTTGTGCTGGCAGGCCGGACATTGCTGCAACAGGCGTTGCTGTTTGCCGCAATGGTGGCATTGCAATTGTTGTTGTTTGGCATGGATAACCAAGTTGGCATCGCAGCTAGGACAGTGCGCCACCCAGCCGCAGCTATGGCAAATGAGGGTCGGCGCAAAGCCCCGCCGGTTTAAAAATAGCAAGACTTGCTCTTGTTTTGCCAGGGTGTTGTCAATTTCTTTAAGTAGTGCTTCCGACAAGCCTTCTTGCAAGGGTTTGTTGCGGATATCTATTATTTGTAGCTGTGGGGCCAGTGCGTCGCCGGCCCGTTCAGGCAGTGATAGCCATTGGTAGCGTCCCCGTTGGGCATTGTAAAAGCTTTCCAGCGAGGGGGTGGCAGAGCCGAGCAACACCGGTATATTGAGTAGTTTGCCACGGATGATGGCGGCATCCCGGGCCGAAAAGCGGAAGCCTTCCTGCTGTTTGTAAGAACTGTCGTGTTCTTCATCAAGAATGATTAGACCAAGGTTTTTCATAGGCGTGAACAAGGCCGAGCGTGTGCCCAGCATGATTTGACCGTACCCTTGTTGCATTTGTAACCAAGCGGTTTGGCGTTGCGGGTTGGTCAATTTTGAGTGGGATACGGCAATGTTGGCAGAAAAACGCTGCCGGAAGCGTTGTTCCAGTTGCGGGGTAAGGCTTATTTCCGGTATCAGCACCAGCACCTGCATATTTTGGGCAAGGGCTGAGCGGATGATCTGCATATAAACTTCTGTCTTACCACTGCCGGTCACCCCTTCTAACAGGGATACGCCAAAGCGTCCTAATTGCCTACTGACGGCGGCAACAGCCGCTTGTTGATGGGCATTGCCGGGCAAGTCGCCGGTGGATGTTTCAGCTACTGGTAGTTTGGTCGGGTTTACCTCAAGGGTGGTTATGGTCAATAGTTGTTTGCTGAGCAATGCTTTTGCACCGCCACGCCAATGGCTATTCCATACGGACAAGGCAGATTCTGTTAACGGGCCGTGTTGTTGGAATAGTTCGAGCATACCCTTTTGTTTGGGGGTGCGGCGCAATTGTCCGCTGGCGGTGCTTTCGCCCAGTTCGGTCAGCCGATAGCCTTTTTCGCGGGGTAGGGTGGCTGTTTTGCCTTGCCTTAAGCCTACTGGAAACGCGCTGCTAATAACCTCACCTAGGGGGTGGTGGTAGTAATTGGCAACCCAATGCAAAAGCTGTAAGTCTATTGCTGCTAATAATGGCTGTTCGTCTATAATTCTGTTGATAGGCTTGAGTTTGTCGGTGGCAACGGTGCTATGCCGAGTGATTTCAACCAAGAAGGCGGTTTTTGAACCGGTTCTGAAAGGCACTTCGATACGGCAGCCAGGCTGGCACGGGAGGATTGTGTCGGGTGCCAGATAGTCAAACAGCTTATGCAGTGGGACAGGTAGGGCAACCCGATAAATCAATGGGCTGGCTGTGGATGGATGAGCCATTATCGGTGGGCGGGAACGGTTACGTTAAGGCTAAGTGATTGGTGGCCCATTGTTATTTGGGTTACCCACAGAAACTGTGGATAACCTTGTGGATATGATCGGGGCAAGCGACTTTAATGATGGTTATCATTATGCTTTTTCTATATTGACTAATTTTTGGACAGATATTTTTTGTTTTTAAATTCAATTGATTGTTGATTTTGTTTGGGCTGATGCCAGATTGTTGTGGGGCGTTAGCCGTTATTTGCCTGTTGCTTGTATGCTGTGGGTAGGGCAGGCAAGCGGCAGCAGGGTCAGGGGTGTGGCCACCCGCTGTTTGGTGTCAAAAGCACTTAGTTTTAGGGTTTGGGTTGGTTCCATAATTGCCCGATACTTAAGGCCGCCAGCATTAAGAAGGCCAGCAATGTCCAAGCGGGCATGCTCAGGCCAAGCATTGTCCAATTAATGTCGGCACATTCGCCGGTGCCGCTGAGCATCAGTTTGATGGTTTCTGATAAGGGGAAGTAGGCAAAAATGTAGCCAATGTCGGCGCATTCGGGTACTTGGTCTTTGGGTAAGTGTTGTAACCAAATATGCCGGGTGGAAATGGCCCCGCCACATAGGGCGGTGACAGCGCCCACAATGGCATATGTTTTTATGCCTGTTGCGGTTGGGTTGTGCAGTGCGGCTATCAGAAACACCACGCCTGTCACAAAGATGGCGATGCGCTGCGAAATGCACAAGGGGCAAGGCTCCAAACCATCAACGAACTGGAAATACGCCCCCATTGACAATAAAAAAACACAGCCCAAAAAACCCAGAAAAAACCAAATTCTAGGGCTAAATTTAACGGTTTCCAACATGCTCCACCTCATTTTTGAACTGTTTTATTTTGCCGGTCGGCCCCATGACAACGAGTATGTCGCCAGATTTTAGCACGAGGGGGGTGCCGCCCGTCACAAAATGTAATTGCTCATCCAAGGTGTTGTCCACTACGGCGATAAGCAATAAGTTGTGCCGATTTTTTAAGTCCAACTGGTCAGTTTTCATGTTGTCAAGCCATGCCCCTTGGGGTATCTCAATTTGCGCCAGTTTCAGGTCATGCCTGCCAAATACGGTGTTGTCCAAAATATTGGCAATATCCGGTCGGGTCAGCATTTCGTGGGTCTTGCGTCCGCAAATTTCGTAAGGGTCAATGATTTTGTTGGCACCTGCCGCCAACAATTTGGGCGCCGATTCAGGGTCGTCCACAATAGCGATGATACTGACGCGCTTGTCTAAAGCGCGTGCGGAAATGGTCAGGAATACGTTATCGGAGTCATCGGGGTAAAAACAGAAAATCACATCAATGTCTGTGCCTATGCCAATACCACGCAGCTCATCGTCATTACGGAAGTCAATCGTTTCGGCGGCGAAGCCTTTGGCACGCACCAAGGCCGCTTCGTCTGGATTTTTGGCAAGGAATAGCAAAGAGTAATGCTCTGGCGTAAGCCTGCCCATGGCTTCAAAGGAGAGGCTACTGTAGCCAAAAACAGCAATGCGTTTCATCGTTTTCTTCTTAAGGTCAGGCGGCTTTTTTCAATTAGTCCGCGAAAATGTTCAATGCTGTAGTCCCGACCCATCACCATCAACAGGTCGCCGTGTTGTAACTCGAAGTAGTCGGGCGGGTTAAAATAAAAATGTTGGTTTTTTATGGTGTAGCGGTTTTTATGTCGGCTATGTAGGCTATTTTCGCTGATAACACCAATCAACAGCAGTTTCCTTTGGTCAAAATCAATGCCGCCAAGCACTTGTCCATCAAGCATGGAGTCGGCTTGTACGCATAAAGTCTCCATAACACATTGTTGCTCTTCGCGGATGATACCCAGTATCGCTTCAAAGGCAACCGGTTGGCCGACATATTCGGCAACGACCATGCCAGCAATTTCAAACGGCTGGATGATGTTGTTAGCACCTGCTTGGTAGAATTTTTGGGCATTTTCTTCGCGGTTGACGCGGGAAATGATGCGGATACTAGGGTTAAGGTGGCGGCTGGTCAGGGTAATATAGACGTTGATGACATCGTTGCCGGTAGTGCATAACACGGCGGTGGCCCCAGCATTGATACCGGCATTGCAAAGTACTTGATTTTTGCTGGCATCGGCTTGGATAGCGAGATAGCCGGATTGTTTGGCAAACAGTATGGCCGTGGGGTCCGCGTCGATAATCACAAATTGCAGTTTGTCTTTTTGCAGCTGGGCGGCAATGTGTTGGCCGACCCTGCCAAACCCACATATTATGACAAAATTGCTATAGCGGCTAATTTCGGTGTAAACGCGGTTTTCCCGAAGCACGGTCATTTTGTCATTAAATGCCGAGACAATAATAGATACAAAAAACGACAGCACCCCCAGCCCTGACATGATTAAGGCCATGGTGACAATGCGCCCGCCGTGAGTTTGTGGGGAGATGTCGCCATAACCGACGGTTGCCACTGTCACGACGGAAAAATAAAAAGCATCGAACAAATTTTTGATGTGTCCATTTTGTGCCGGAAACTCAAACATGTAGATCGCAGTACTGCCAATGAACACCAGAATGCCCAGGAAAGTCGCCAAGGTGTACAAGTCGAAACGTTTGCTGGCGAGTATTTCACTAAACAGCTTGATGCTGTTAAAATAGCGGAACAATTTGAACAGCCGGAACATCTGCAGCATCCGATACATCCTGAGTGGCCGGTAGCCGGGCAAAATGGCTAGCAAATCAATCAGTGCCAAAGGCGATAGCATATATTCCAGTTTTGTGGTTATAATTCTCTTAATAGCCTGTACTAGGCTAAAAGAGATGCCCAGATAGGTGGCTTTTTCATAATCTTCCAAAATTATTTTGTGGGCATCCCGATATAGCCAGACCCGCAGTAGGTACTCAGTAATGAAGACACTGACCAAGACATCTTCAAATAACAATTCTGCTTCGGTCAAGGGTGTGTTTAATTCGCGGATAAGCAAAAACACATTGAACAAGACCAGACAGATCATAAACACATCGAAATAAGGCTTGATCACACTGTTGGGGTTTTCCAATAGATTGTGAAAAAACCGTTTGCCTCTCTGATAGGTTGGTGAGAGTTGTAGGGAGTATGCGATATGGATAATCAGTCGGGTCAGCATAAAGGCATTAACACTAGGAGGATGTTTTTGTTATTCTATAACAGGATGTTGAAAATAAATTCATTTGTTCGTTTAATGGAAAAAAACGGGCTTGTTGGGTAGGGCTTTTGGGCTCGTATATATGGACTGCTGGTTTTTAGTTCGGTAGACAGTTTTAAGTTGGGTAATTAATGCATTGAATACCGAAACTCCCCAACGGCTGTGCAAAACTTTTTTTTAGGCTGGGTTTTATCCCACATTAAGCATTTCGTTAAATTACTGTGAATAAATTGACAAAAGCCCCGCTAACCATTTCCCATCAAAAACTTTTGGTGTTTGAACGCTTGTGCGATGGCTTGGTCATCGCCCTGACCTTGTGGATGGTCGTTGCTATTTTTGGTTGGCAATGGCAGTCTCACCATACTTGGTGGTTGTTGATCGCTTTGGTTGGTTTTGATGTTTTTTCTGAACTGAACGGACTGTACAAACAAAGTTTTGACACGTCGTTGTTTACAGAGTCAGGGCGCATCTTATTTGCGTGGCTTTGGGCAATGCTGGTCTTAATGGGCATAAACTTTGTCTACACCTTAATCGATGAACCCGATCAAGTTAATGTTTTTTTGATATGGTCAGCATTGACCCCCGTTGAATTGTTGTCTTGGCATGTCGCTGCCATTAGCCTTGGCAAACAGTTCAAAAAGAAAGTGTTCAAAAAGCAACGGGTAGTCATTTATGGGGCCAACCAGGTTGGCATGCAGATGGCAAATGTATTCAAGACAGATCAGACTGATGTTGATTTTGTCGGTTTTTTTGATGACAGGTCGCTGTACGCGCCGGGGCGGGGCATTCTTGAGGATGTCACCTTGCAAGGCAATCTGGAAGCTCTTATCCAACAAGCCAAAGACGGTCAAGTGGATTTAGTGTGTATTGCTTTGCCGATGAGCTATGAGAATCGTATCAGCGACATAATCTTAAAGCTTTCCGACACCACCGTGTCGGTTTATCTGTTGCCCGAGGTTATGACGGTCAACTTGTTGCGTTCTAGCTTGCGTAGTTATAAGGGCATCCCCGTCATTTCTATCCATGACGCACCTTTTTATGGCATTGATGGCTTTGTAAAACGGCTGTTCGATATCTTTTTTAGTAGCCTGATCTTGTTGTTGATTGCTTTGCCAATGCTGGTTATTGCCATAGCGGTCAAGTTGAGTTCGCCCGGTCCGATATTTTTCAAACAACGGCGTTATGGTTTTAAAGGCGAAGAAATTATGGTT
Source organism: uncultured Methylococcaceae bacterium (assembly GCA_903927955.1). Lineage (GTDB taxonomy): Bacteria > Pseudomonadota > Gammaproteobacteria > Methylococcales > Methylomonadaceae > Methylovulum. The sequence goes on from CAIYOW010000016.1 coordinate 16,535, forward strand.
TGGAAATTCCGTTCCATGACCACCTGCGATGATGGCAAGGTTGTTGAACAGGCGAAAAAGCACGATCCACGCATAACCAAGTTGGGGGCGATCATACGCAAGACGTCTCTGGATGAATTGCCGCAATTCCTGAATGTATTGCAAGGCCGGATGTCGATTGTAGGCCCTAGGCCACACGCCGTTGCCCATAACGAATTCTACCGTAATCAGATACCTGGATACATGTTACGGCATAAAGTGAAGCCGGGTATCACAGGCTTGGCACAAATCAGCGGTTTCCGTGGTGAAACCGATACATTGGATAAAATGGAAGGGCGTATCCATTATGATTTGGAATACATCAGGAATTGGTCGATAGGTCTGGACTTTAAAATATTGCTATTGACGGTGTTTAAGGGCTTTATCGGTGCTAAAGCCTATTAAATTGCCAGTTTCATTTATCATTTCCACCACAACCGCCGGAATACCGGTAGGTTGTGTGGACTTCATAACAAATAAAAAACCTGTATATCTTTATGTCTACTAAGCCACGGCTAAGCTAGGCATATTTCCCTATAAGCTCCCCAAGATTCACCGACTTGCCGATATTGTCATCGCCAATAAATTTCATCTTATTGGGGCCGAACAATACGATAATGGTTGAACCCATATTGAACCGCCCCATCTCCTCCCCTTTACCGATCAGCACATTTTCTTGCCGGTAGTCCCATGACCGGATGGTTTTGCCGGTGGGCGGTGTCACTACGCCATGCCAAACAGTTTCTATGCTAGAGACAAAAATGGCACCTACCAATACTAATGCATAGATCCTATTTCAGTGTCGAAAATAGCCACCACACGTTCATTGATGGCAAACAAGTTGTTGACTGAGCGGGTGGTGGCCGCATTGACACTAAACAAGCGTCCCGGAATATGTACCATTTCTATCAGTTTGCCTGATAACGGCATGTGCAGGCGATGGTAATCTTTTGGCGATAAGTAAATGGTCGCGAAGCTGCCTTGGTGGAAAGCTTTAGCCCGCTGGGCATCCCCCCCTAACAAACTGACCAAGTCAAAGCTTTTGCCCTTGGCTTGGATAATGCTGTTGCCTTGTATGCCACCCGCTTGGCTGATAACACCATCGGCTGGGCTGACAATCCCGTCACTGGCGGCGGCAATAGACCGGGCATCGGGTTTTAAGCGGCGGGTGAAAAACTCATTGAAACTTTTAAATTGGGTGGGGTCATCAATCAGTGACTCTGCCATATTAACGCCATAATGTCGGATCACTTGGCTGATCAAAAAATTTTTCAGTGCGGGTTGCTGCGAATGGGTCAGGCGGCTCATCCAACGGGATAGGGCATGTTGTGGCAAAAGGGTTTGCGGCAGGCTAATAAGGGAATCTTTGATGGTCATTGCAGGTTGTCGGGATGCTGTTTATGCTTAAGGCAAGTTGACGGCGACTGGCGCTTGCCATCCGCTGCTGTGGTGTTCAGCAACGACGGTGGTGTAAATGCCGCCACGCACATTGAAAACGGCGCGTATCCGCATAAAATGGGGTGCTGTGGCGGCAACCAAGTCATTCAATAGGGTGTTGGTGACGGCTTCATGGAACGCACCTTTATCGCGGAAAGACACGATATAAAGCTTTAATGATTTAAGTTCCACACAAAACTGCTTGGGCACATACTCAATTTGGAGGGTGGCAAAATCAGGTTGGCCTGTTTTGGGGCATAGGCAAGTAAACTCGGGAATGTCTATGCGGATAGTATAATCCCTGTCGGTTTGTGGGTTGTCAAAGGTATCGAGTAGGCTATTTTTTGGTTGGGTCATTGCTAGGTGTCCGATGGTGATAGTGTGTTTATTGGGGTGCTTAATGGACTAATGCGGCACTGCCGTTGTCCAGAAAATTGCGGTAATTGATAGATACTTTCAGCCCTGCAAAATTACCGGCCATGTTGAAAAGTTCATGGGTGTTTTTGTCAAATGACAGCTTGACTTCATTGATGGCGTTTTGTTCGTACCCCGCTTCAATGTGATGGGTCTGTAATAAAAAACGGTAAACATAAATCTCATGGTCAGGCGCGTCTTCAATGCTCAGCGGTGGGCCTAATTTTGCTGTGACAGCGGCTTTTTGCGGCAGCGCTTCGGTGATTTTGCCCATAAGCTCTGATTTTGCCTTAAGTTGCCGTTTTTCTTTGTCTATTTCAGCTCCGGCTAGTGATCGTAAGGATATTTCCAAAAACTTGGGCGGGGCAATTTCAAGGAACAGTTTTGAAAAAGACCAAGCAACTATTTTATTGTCTTGATTAAAATCCATGTTCGAATAAAACTTAACTTCCGGTTTGATAACGTTATTAGCCGCATCAACTTTACGAAACCAATAGCGCCATTGCCTTCCGTCAGATGTTGCATTGTCTTCACTAGGATACAGTTTGGACAATGCGACAAAATCTTGGCTGTAAAGGGTAGGTTGCTTAAAATGCAAGGTAAACTCATCCGTCACAGAAACGTAAAAATAATGGTCGAACTCGCTCATTTGCAAATAAGTCTGATAGGCTCTAAGCCAATACAGGCAACCCGTTAATGATAAGGCCAGCATTAACAGCAAAGCCCGTTTTAGCAGACGTTTAATAAGCGGGCTTGACTGGGTCATGTTGGTCTTAATGCTGGGTTGCCGATGAATGGACAGTGCTATCAGAAGACAGTAAAACCTCTACATCAATTTTGTCAAAATGGTATAGGGCGTTACAGAAATCACAATTGACCTCAATCAGTTGGCGTTCCAGCAAAATGCTTTCCAATTCTTCCCGCCCCAACGCCCGCAAGGTGGTGTTTATTTTTTCCCGTGAGCAAGAGCAGGCGAAGGCAACCGCTTCTGGCTCAAAAAGCCGTACTTGTTCTTCGTTGAATAGCCGGTAGAGCATTTGCTCGCAGTCCAATGCCAATAATTCCTTGGCTGTCAGGGTATCGGCAAGCATTCCAATGCGTCGCCAATCTTCATGATCCAGTTTTTGGTTGGGCAGTTCCTGTAACAACAAACCGGCCACTTGGGTGGCGGTGGCGAACAACCAAACCCGCGTGGGCAGCTGTTCTGACTGGGTAAAATAGTTTTCCAAAACACCTGCCATGTCGTTGCCTTGCAGAGCGACAATACCTTGATAAGGTTCGCCCTCCTTGGGGGCCACGGTGAGCGCCAAGTAGCCTTCCCCGAATAGGTTTGCCGAAGGTTCTGTAGGCGCGGGGGTTCGGCTTCGCACTAACCCCCTAATTTTACGTTCATGGGTCGCTTGGGCGACTAAGGTTTTGATGGCGCCATTGCCGTGTGCCTGCAAAATGATCGAGCCATTGAATTTGATGGTGGCCGATAGCATCACCACCGCTGCCAACGCTTGACCAAGTTGCTGTTGTATCTGTTCGGGTTCTGGCTGATAGTGCTTTAGGGTTTGCCAACTGGCTGACAGGTTGACCCATTCGCCCCGTATGCCCAATTGTTCAAATACAAACCGGCGTAGTATGTCTTGTTTCATGTGAATTCCTTAATGCTGCCCGCTTTATTATAATCCAGATTCATAGTACCCTTAACGGTAATCGCTGTGAATTATTGGAGTTGACTGGCTATGTTGATCCAGAAACGCAAAACCGTCTTGCCGCATCCCACGGAAGCCTTACCGGGGCGGGACCATGCCATGCCCATTACAAACCGTCATTTTGTGACAGGCAATCCTATTGCACCACCTTATCCGAGACATTTACAGGAAGCCTTGTTTGGCATGGGATGTTTTTGGGGGGCGGAACGCAAGTTTTGGCAAGTTCCACATATTTTCAGCACCGCAGTCGGTTATAGCGGCGGTTTTACGCCAAATCTGACCTATGATGAACTCTGTACCGGTTTGACGGGGCATAATGAGGTGGTTAAGGTGATTTATGACCCCAATTTGACCGACTATCAAACATTATTGAAACTGTTTTGGGAGTCTCATAACCCGACCCAAGGGATGCGCCAAGGCAATGATATTGGCACCCAGTACCGATCAGCCATTTACACCACGACAGAACAACAGTTCGCCTTGGCTTGTGCCTCAAAAGAGCAGTATCAAAGCTGTTTGCAAAGGGCCGGCGTATTTGAAGACATCACCACAGAAATTTTGCCGGCTGGCCATTTTTATTATGCTGAAGATTATCATCAGCAATATTTGGCGAAAGAACCGATGGGCTACTGCGGCTTAGGTGGGCTGGGTGTTAATGTTGACTAATGTGATTGGTTGGCAAAAAGTGGAAAACTCAAGGCAAAAAAAAGCGGTTTAAAAAAACCGCTTAAGAGAGTTAGGGAGGATATAACGCAACTTTCAGCTAGCGGCGCCAGTTAGCAACCTTAAAAGTTAGGTTAATAATAGCAACAGTTAACGCAAATAAAAATGTGGCATATTGTCGCAGTTAGCAAACATAGACGGGTGAAACCCCGTTATTGGTGTTTTTTCATTAACAATCTGCTCTTAATTCATCAACAATGCTCTCCCATGTCTGCCCTAGTTCCGAAGCCTCCGCCCGGCAAAATCTCCGCTGGTTGTTTATTCTCAGAAACTTAATGGTGTTTAGCGAAGGGATGCTGGTTTTTTTATCCTCTTTTGTGCTTAACATCCACTTGCCGCAACATCAGTTGTGGTTGGTGCTGCTGCTGCTGGGGGCGTTAAACATCTATACCTCAGGACGCTTGGAGTCCCAAGAGCCGGTCAGTGAATTTGAAATATTTATCCAGATAACACTGGACGTGATAGGTATTGCCGGGTTGTTGTATTTTACTGGTGGCGCATCTAATCCACTGACTTGGGTGTTTTTGTTGCCGGTGATTATCGCCACCATCATGCTGCCACAGGCTTATTCATGGTATATGGTTATTCTTACCGCCTCCATGTATACGGTGTTGATTGCTTACAACGTGCCTTTGCCTTCAATAGAGCCGTATATGGCTGACCCGAGGCTGCCGCATTCCGATATGCAGCATTCTGAACCCATGATGCATGCCCACGAAGTGGGTGGACGCAATTATTTCAGCCTGCATTTGTTTGGTATGTGGTTTGGCTTTGTTTTTAGCGCCGGTTTGGTTGCCTATTTTGTTGCTGAATTGGCAAATACCTTAAAAATTCAAGAACGGCGTTTGGCTGAGGCAAGGGAAAACGCCCTTAGGGATGAGCGAGTGGTGTCGTTGGGCACATTGGCTGCCAGTGCCGCCCACGACATGGGCACGCCATTGGCTACTATCACCATTCTGGCGCATGAACTGGAACAAGAATTTCCGCTGCACCGTTTTCCCGATTTGCATGAAAAAACCCTGATAATCCAGCAACAGATTGAACGCTGTAAAGAGGCTTTGTCAGTGATGTCCGCATCCGCTGGCGAAATGCGTGCGGAGTCAGGCAAGGCAGTGACAGTAGTGGAATACCTGGATAATGTCATTAACCAATGGCGCACTCATAAACCCGGCGCCAAACTTAGTTTTTTTGTTAGCCATGACGTAACCACCGAAGCCAAGATCATTGCCGAACGGACATTGACCCACTCCATCATTAATATCCTTAACAATGCGGCTGAAGCCTCGCCAACAGATAAGGGGGTTGAGTTCCATGCAGCTTGGGACAGCTACACGCTTACTTTAGGGATTCGCGATTACGGCTCAGGATTGCCGCCGGAACTGCTCGAATTTGGCGGCACGTCACCGGTGGTCAGTAAAAAACACGGCCTTGGGGTTGGCTTGTTTTTAACGTATTCGACCATCAGGCGATTGGGCGGCACTATCCATTTATATAATATTGAACCCGTCGGGGCTAGTGTGGAGATCAGCCTACCTCTTTTATTGAACACGGAGCATGATGATGACTGCCCAAGAATTGGATAATCCCAGATTACTGTTGGTTGATGATGACGAGACGTTCTGTAAGGTCTTGAAGAGTGCCTTGGAGCGGCGCAATTATGAGGTGCTGGTGGCCAATGATGTAAAAAGTGGCATTGCTTTGGCAGAAGAATATTTGCCCGAATTTGCCGTAATCGATTTGCGTATCGGTTATGAATCAGGGCTGGAGCTGGTCAAAAAACTGATTGGTTTGGATGATAACACCAATTGTGTGGTATTGACCGGTTATGCCAGTATTGCCACAGCCGTTGAAGCGATCAAACTAGGTGCCATCCACTATTTGACCAAACCTGCCAATGCTGATGAGATTGTCAACGCACTCAATAAAAATCACGGCGACCCGTCCGTCATAATTAGCGAAACACCTTTATCTGTCAAACGGTTGGAATGGGAGCATTTACAAAAAGTGCTGATGCAATACGATGGTAACATTTCGGCGGCGGCAAGGGCGTTAAATATGCACCGGAGGACATTGCAAAGGAAGCTTGATAAAAAGCCGGTGCGTGAATAGGGCTATTTTTGCAAGGCCAAAATGTAATAATTGACCCAATTCAATCGGCTTAACACTTCAATTGCCAAGGTTTCAATCGCCGCCCGTTTCAAGGTGACTTTTTGTTGTAACGCCAACCGCCGCAGATAACTATAAGTGGGCAGTGTGTGGCAGGTGATGTCACGCTCAGCCGTAATGGCAAACTGGGTTTTTTCCGCTAGCTGGCGATAATCTTTGATGTCACAATTAAGGTTGCATTGGCCATAAAAGCTCCAGCCTGGCAGTTTTAGTGCCATTAAAGGCACTTGTCGGGTGTTTGGCAGAAAATCCGACAAAGCCAAATAACCGTTGGGCTTAAGCACCCGATAAGCTTCTTTAAAAAACTGTGCTCGGTCGGGGAAATGAAAAATGCACTCCACTGCCAATACCACATCGAAACTGTGGTCGGCAAAGGGCAGGGCGCAAGCATTGCCTTGTTTGAATTCAACCTGATTGCTAGGCATGGCATTGACCGTTGTGCGGGCGCGTTGCAATTGGCGTTCATCCAAATTTAAGCCCACTAATTGCATGGCGGTGTAATTTTCGTTGATATGGGCAACCGTGCCGCCAAATCCGCAGCCCACATCAAGAACGGACATGCCGTCGTGGATAAAGGCCGCTGAACAAATCTGCTGGCTGAGCGCCTCGGTTGCTTGGGCAAAATCCTCAGCAGTCAATGTGGCTTGTTTAGGTTCAGGCCAATAGCCCCAGTGTACATGCCTGCCGAAACTGCTCGCCAACGCGTCGTTACCGGCACTGAATGCAGCCAGTAAAAAATCAAAATAAGGCAGATTTACCTTAGTTTGTGCATTGTTTTTAGGCTGTGATGAAGTGGGATTGTTCATTTTTTGCATCAATTTAGCAAGACGAATTTTGTCAAGATTAGCCCATTATGTTGAACCGGCATGTTAAAGCAATGTCCAAGAGCAGGCTTTAGCGGGGTTTGACGTTTTCGGGTGATAGGCAATAATAGCATATTTGCTGGGGTGGTTTGGATAGCGGCGGTTAATATCCCGCCGCATCTCGGTTATTGGCTTTTAGTCAATAGGGTTTGCGCAACCGTATTTACACATTATTGCTTGTGTCCTTTCATGTCACCAAAACAATTGTCACTGTTAAACTTAATGGCAATTGCTGCCTTTTGTTGATTGGTTAACAATCCATAAATGGCATGATCAACCCTGCTGCGGGCCATCCCTATCTGCCGATGTGAGGACATGGATTTTTCGATCAGCGCTTGTACCTTCTCCTCTGAGTAGTCATCAGAAAAAACCAGTTTGTGCATTTCGGCAAAAAATTGCCGCCCCGTTTCGACTTTGGCATCCAACTTTGGTTTTTCCACTGACAAAATAGCTTTTATAGCAGTTTCTTGTTTCTCGCTTAAATTCAAGCCATGCAAATATGGCGGCAATTGCCCGTCTTTCAAAAAGCTAGGTGGGAAAGGTGGCATTCCTGTCTTGTAGGGAAAATCGTGCGTAACAGTCGGGATTTGATCTGGTTCCGGAGTTGCCAATGCCAAGCTCGGTAAAATAAACAGCATCAATAATAATTTTTTAAACATGATTGCTCCTAAATTAAATAATGGGATGGTTGGTATTTTTCCAGCCGCTGATACTATCGCCGAATTGCCTGTAAATTGGCGTCATCGGAATGTAAAGTTGGGTAAATGTGGGTATGGATTGGGGTTGGCAGCCGCTATCATAATCATATGATGACCATTAATACTTCGACCAAAATCTTGTTAATTGATGACGATGCCGAGCTTGCTGACTTGCTCAAAGACTATTTGGAGCAGGAAGGCTATGCAGTCACTACCGCTCACGATGGCGAAAGCGGTTTGGCAGCAGCGTTGTCTGGCGGTTATGCGTTGTTGGTGTTGGACGTGATGTTGCCAGGCGTCCAAGGCATTGCCGTGTTGAACCGCATCCGCTTGGAAAGCCAGCTGCCGGTGTTGATGCTGACCGCCAAAGGTGATGATGTTGACAAGATTATCGGTCTTGAATGCGGCGCTGATGATTATGTACCCAAACCGTGTACACCACGCGAATTGGTCGCACGCATCCGTGCTATTTTGCGCCGAAGTGAACAGCAAAACACCGGGCAAGCAACCGGTGTCCCTATCATAGTGGGTGGTTTGTCGATTTGGCCGCAAAAACGCAAGGCGGAAAAATTCGGTCAGCAGATGGATTTGACCAGCACCGAGTTTAACTTATTGACCGTGCTTGCCAGCAACTGCGGTCATGTGGTCAGCAAAAAGGTTTTGTCTCAACAAGGCTTGGGCAGACCGTTGGCGCGGTTTGACCGCAGTATTGATGTCCACATTAGCAGCATCCGGCAGAAATTGGGTGATACTGATGATGGCAGTGCATATATCGTGACAGTGCGGGGCAAGGGTTACCAGCTGGCTAAATTTTAGCGGCGGCTATTGGTATGAAGCGCATTTTGCCACCTTGGTTTAATGGCAACTAGGGAGCTAAGCATGGGCAGGCTTTTTTGGAAATTCTTCTTAGCCTTTTGGTTGGCTTTACTGACCGAAGGCATCGGTGTTGGTGTAGCGGTTTGGCTGCATCATCATGTCAACGACTACGAAGGCACCAATCCTATAGAAGTAAAGTTTTCCGGGCCTTTCGTTAACGCAGCGGCAACGGTTTTAACCCATAGCGGCACAGCGGGTTTACGGCAATTTTTATCAGATTGGGCGAAGCGGGACAATCCGCCGTTAGTTGCCGTTGATGAACAAGGTCGTGAAATGTTAAAGAGGCAGCTGGCACCAGAAACTTTCCCCTTGGCAAAATCTTTAGCACGTCATTATCCAGAACAAATACAGCGTGTTATAAGTAACTAGGGTAACGCTTATTGGCTATTCGTGTTAGCTACGTCAAAGCCATTAAAACCACTGCCACCGATACTGTTACTAGACCAACCCTTACCGCCGCCACCACCTGGGCCTACCCGATTTGCCCCTATTGCGCCCATCCTTTCCGGCATTTTGGCCAGTTTGTTGTTTAGTGGTCTGTTGGCTTGGTATTTTTCAAAGCCAATCAGATATTTGCGATCTGCTTTCACAGCCGTAGGGAGTGGCGACCTTACCACCCGAACAGTTGGGAAAATGGGCAACCGCCGCGATGAATTGGCAGATTTGGGCAAAAACTTTGATGGCATGGTCGAACAAATCGAATGCTTGATGAACGCTCAACAAAGGTTACTGCATGATGTCTCACACGAACTGCGCTCGCCATTGGCACGGATGCAGGCGGCAATTGGCTTGGCGCAGCAACAGCCGGACAAATTGCCGCAAACTTTGGCGCGGATTGAACGCGAATCGCAGCGGATGAACGATTTAATCGGCGAGTTGCTGACCTTGTCGAGATTGGAAGCAGGTGTGATTGGCAAGAAAGAAAGCGTGGATATTGGCGAGTTATTATCAGAAGTTGTTGAAGATGCGCGTTTGGAAGCGACTGCCAAATACGTCAGCATTGACTTTTATAAGACGGGAACTGAAACAGCCGTAGTAGTGGGGTATAACGAATTATTGCGCCGCGCCTACGAAAATATTCTGCGTAATGCCATCCAACACAGCGACGTTGGCAATATCGTGTTGGTAACAGCTAAACAGGAACACGAGTATTTTAAGGTTGCCATCATCGACCAAGGTGACGGCGTAGCTGAAGCTGATTTATTGGCAATTTTCCTGCCGTTTTTTCGCAGTTCAAGCGCAAAAAAAATGGATGGCATTGGTTTGGGCCTTACCATTGCCCAAAAAGCGATCGCCGCCCATAACGGCTGTGTCAACGCACAAAACCGCCCAGAAGGCGGCTTGTCCGTTGAAACCATCTTGCCGCTTTGCGCCGTTAAACTTTGAGGGGTATGGACCTGAATTTACATGACTGGGTAAGGGTGATGCGGCCTCAATTACATCAACGGCAGCAATTGCCGAAGGATTATGCCATTAGTCGCCAGTATCTGCTTAGGGAAAACCCCGGGATTACCCTGAAAATCCGTTACTGACCCGCCCGCTTCCATCGCAATCAACGCGCCTGCCGCCACATCGTACAAGTTCAATTCTTGCTCCCAAAACGCATCCACTTGTCCGTCCGCAACCAAACATAAATCTAAAGCAGCCGAGCCAAAGCGGCGTTGACCGGTAGTTTGTTGGGCAATCCGGGCAAAACGCTCTAAGTTATTGTGTTCAAGATACGAGCGCAAACAGGCAAAGCCGGTGGAGATCATGGCATTGCCCAAGCTGTCTTCAGTGGATACGGCAATAGGGTCGTTGTTCTTGCTTGCCCCTTTGCCCCGTTCGGCACTGTACATATCATCCAATGCAGGGGCATATACCACGCCCAACATTAATGCTTGGTCAATTTCCAAAGCGACACTGATTGACCAAAAATATTGGCCTTTAGAAAAGGAATGGGTGCCATCAATCGGGTCAACAATCCAGCGGGCATTTTGATTGTTGCTTTGTCCGCTTTCTTCTCCCCAAAATCCATATTCTGGGTAAGCTTGGGTCAGTGTTTCTTGCAAAAACGCTTCAACAGCCACATCGGCGGCAGTGACATAATCACGCGGATTTTTTTGTGTCACCTGTAGATGTTTCAAATCTTTAAAATAGTTGAGTGCGATGACACCGGCACTGCGGACAATGGTTTCAAGATCAGTAAGGGAAACGGGCATAGATTTAGCCTTAAGCAATTAAAGTGAAAGGTTCAACGCGGTGTTGAGTGGGGTTTTAATTTTTTTTGCCCATGGAGGACAAAATACAAATTACGGAAATAAATCAGCAGCCCTGACGCTTGACCAATGATAAACACAGGGTCTTGCCGATAAATGGCATAAACCAGTAAGGTAATGCCGCCGGAAATGCTGAAATACCAGAATGCCAATGGAATGACGCTTTTCTTTTCTTTCTCGCTTTGTAGCCATTGCACCACAAAGCGGGCGGTGAACAACACTTGCCCTAACATGCCGACCGCTAACCAGAAATGCTCATTAGTCACGGACAATTTCCTCGGTGACCGCCACTTTGGCACGACGTTGTAGCCAAATCACACCCAATAAGTCGATGATGCCCGCCGCTAGCCTGTCCAAGGTTCGGTAATTGGACTGTCCAGTTAGTCGGGGCCGGTGGTTGACTGGTTCTGAAATCACCTTGCCGCCTGCCCGAATCATTAACGCCGGTAAAAACCGGTGCATGTGGTCAAAATAAGGCAATTGCAAAAATTTGTCCTTAAAAAATACTTTAGTGCCACAGCCGGTGTCAGGGGTATGGTCGTGCAACAGTTTGGCGCGAATGGTGTTGGCAAACAGGGATGAAAACAGCCGCCATTGCGAGTCATGGCGGTTTTGGCGCCACCCCGCCACCATCCAAACAGCATTGTTTGCTTGGTTTTGTTGATTAAGCAGCTGGTATAGCCGAACAATATCGGCCGGATCATTTTGCCCATCCCCATCCAAGGTGGCAATATAGTCGAAGCCGGCCATTTTGATGCCGGTATGGAGCGCGGTGCTTTGCCCACAGCGTTGTTGATGGCGGATAACCCGTAAACCTTGGCTATTGCCGTCCAGCAAGTTTTTTAATACATTGGCGGTGCTATCTTGGCTGCCGTCATCAACAACTATAATTTCATAGGCCTCTGCATTGCATAATGCCTGCCCGGTCTCTTCTATCAATGAAGCGATATTACCCGCCTCATTATGCACCGGTATGACAATCGAGATTTTCACGTTCCCTCACAAAGGTTAATGTTTATTCATGCTGCACAACGCTGCGATTTTAGCATTCATACCTGCAAAAAATCATGCGATAGCTGATATATTTCCCTAACCATTTAAGTTGTGGTGCGTTCCCCGAGCGAATCGGAAGGGAGTCGCAACCCGATAAGATGATTTGGCAAGCAATAGAATCTTAGCGCTGCAAAGCTTCGGCTACGCTCAGCCAACATCCTGAATAACAGCCAGCCACATCAATCAATAATTGATACGTATGCCCAGTTGCGCCCCGCGCCCCGGTTCTGGCGCAAAATTGCGTAAATAGGACACTGAATTACGGATATTTTCATTAAGCAGGTTATTACCGTTCAGGAACAGCATAATTTTACTGTTGTGGAAGTCCTTGATTTTGTATTCTGCCCCCACAGTCAACAAATTGTAGCCTGGGGTGGTGGTATCATTGGCACCCGGATGGTCTTGCGCTGCACCACGGGTAAAACGCACATTGCCTGACCAGCTCTTATCGGCATAATCCCATTGAAAACCGAAGCGCAACGGTGGCATTCGTGGTACAGCCCCACCGGTGACAAAAGTGCCATTGGTGTAATCGCTGAACAGAGTCAAATCCAAGGTACGCTGGCCGAATTCTGCTATAGGAAAAACCAACTTGCCTTCATAGCCTTTAAAAATGGCATCGGCTTGGTAGCTGGCGGTCACCGGTGTACAGGCACCGCTTGTTGAGCCCGCTTGGCAACTGACGTTTGCCTGCTCCAGCGCATTGCCATAAGTGGGGATAAAGCCTTGTGGCACAAACTCTCCCGTACGTTGTTGGTAAATGTAATTGTTTGCCCAATTATTGAACAAGTCCAATTCCGCTTGCACCCAGTCGGATTGATATTTATAACCCAAATCCAAGTTATACGAGGTTTCCATTTGTAAATTGGCATTGCCCAATTCATAACTACGGGTGGCATCGTGGTAGCCATTGGCGAACAGCTCCTGCACTTGCGGTGCGCGTTGGGAGCGGGTCAGTGCCATATTCAAGTGGTTGGCTTCATCAACTTCCCATAAGGCAGAAGCCGAGGCACTGATTGGCGTGTAGTTATAAGATGAACCGACCGGATAGTTATAGCCCGAGTGGCCTGTCAGGCTATAAGGGGCGGTATAGCTGCTGCTGGCATTAGGCACCAATTGTGAGTCTTCTACCCGTAAACCCAGTTGATAATTGACCGCTCCAAATTGTAGCGACTCCAACCCGAACACGCCGACACTATTGCTTTGGGTATTGGGTACAATATTAGTCACTTTGTTTTCACTGGCAGGCAGTGGCAGCAGTGCATCAGGCACACCCCCAGACGGATAATCGAACGCGGCAAGTTGGCTGGAAATGACTTGCATGCCGACTGACCCCTGTAACGGGCCGATGGCTTTGTGGCTTAGTTCGACCCGCCCCTCGTAGGTTTTGTTACTGAATGCCGTGCCAGGGTTATAAGATATGCCCGCGACACCGCCGTTCCATTCGGTATGAGCATAGTCAGTGTAACCTAAGTGCATACTTAGCTTATTGGCAAAACTAAAAGGGTTGGCCAATTCGCTTTTTATGTCGTACTTTTGTTGGGTTTGGTCAATACGGGTATTAGGGTCGGCGAAGACGGAGCTGCTACCGTTGGGCAAGCTTGCTGTAAAAGAACCCCCATCTGGGGCAATGCCGTAATTATTATGGAAGTGATTGATACCTAGCCCGATAAAACCGCCATCACTGACATAAGAAGCGCCCAGTGCACCATTTATCGTTTCGGCGTTAGTATTGGGCACATAACCGTGGCTGTTGTCCGTCACCGTCAAGGTGGGGTCTAGGGCCTGCGCTTTGCTGGCATCAATGGCGGCACCGCCAATAGACATATTGCCCCTGTTGCGGAATAAACCATCCAAATAGTAAGCCCAGCGTCCTTTGCTGCCTTCAGTTTTCATAGCGGAGCTGGACTCGTTGAAAGCCGAATCATAACGCTGGTCAATATTGATGTTGAGCGGCTTTTTGTATAAATGGGTAGGGATGCGGTTGTCAATAATATTCACCACGCCGCCTATAGCACCACTGCCGTACAATAAAGTGGCCGGCCCGCGCAACACCTCTATGCTCTCAGCCATAGTAGGATCAATGCTGGTGGCATGGTCAGGGCTTAACTGTGAGACATCATTACTGCCGATGCCGTTCTCCATAACCCGTACCCTAGACCCGCTTTGTCCGCGAATTACCGGTGCGCCCACACCCGGGCCAAAGGATTGGCTGGTAATCCCCAGCTCCTGTTTTAAAGTTTCGCCGATGGTGTGTCCCATTTTCATAGTCAGCCCGTCACCGTCCAGTACGGTCATAGGCGTGGTGCTGCCGGAAGGTATGCTAGATACCGGTGCAGTGACAATTACCGGCTTCAGCTCGACGGCTTGCGTTTGCGGGGCGGGTTCAGTGGGTTTGGCCTGGGTTGTAGCAGTTTGGCTAACCCCGTGGGGGTAAACTGATAAGCCCTGTTCAGCGGCATGGATATTTATAGCAAAGCCTACCGAGGCAGCGGCCAACATAACTTTTGTATTCATAGTAGCCCCTTCGTTAATACAATGTTATATAGTTACATTTGTTAATGCAATAAATTGCCCAATCACGGTCGGGTAATCTATCCCCTATTTTTAAAGCGTTGCACAACGCGCGCAGATGCCATGAATTTCAATGGCTTTATGATGAATAATAAAAGCCGCTCGCTCCAGCTCCCTGTCGATAGCTTCCATAACCCCTGCCGCTGGCCTTTCTTCAACCTCCAGACAACGGCTACAGGTCAATAATAGTTGTTGGTGCTGATGGTCGGAGAAACTGCAACCGATAAAAGCGTTCAGGCTTTCTACTTTGTGTATCAAGCCCTGTTCCAACAGAAAATCCAAGGCACGGTATACCGTAGCCGGTTTTGCCGTGCCTGATGTTGGTTTAATCCGGTCAAGCAAATCATAAGCCTTAATGGCCCGGTGGCTTTCCCAAATCAGCTCAAGCACTTGACGGCGCATAGGGGTTAAGCGGACACCACGCGTATTGCAGAGCTGCTCGGCGGTTTGCAATGCTTTGGTGCTGCAGCCGCTATGGTCATGGCTATAGCCAAGGTTAGCAGCGGGGTTGGCGGGTGTTGGTAATAAGCTCAGTTGCATGGGGAAGCCATTCATAATAGATATGTTACTATATAACATATCTATTATGAATGTCCAGCCAATTGGGCTAGAGCGGATTGAAAAGGGATGGGGATAAAATGGAATGGTGCTTATCGGTGCGGAAACCAGCTAAAAGGTGGGCGGTTGCCCACCTTGCCAAGGCGGGGGGGCTGTTACTTTACCAGACTCCATTGCCCTGTTTGCGGGTTAAGGCAGGCACGGCGGGTTTCGGTGATGGACTGGCCATTAGGCAAAGTGACAACTTCCTGTAAATTTTGGCACTGCTGTTGGGTTTGCGCATTGTAATTTTGTTGGCCGACCGGGGTAAGCTGCATAGTGCTACCGGTTTGCGGGTTAACCGATTGTTGAGGTTGGCTAAAAGCACCTGATTGCACAGCATTGTTTAGTTGTTGCAGACGGAAATTCTGATCGGCAGCAGGCAGTTGTGAACCAATGTTACCGTTTATGACACTGCCAGCCATGTTTTGCAGCAACGAGTTTTGTAAGCTGTTCATCATGCCACCGCTTGCACCGACCACAGCACCGGTCATCGCACTATTCAATGCACCAACGCCAGTAGCGGCAGGGTCAGCACAGCCGGACAGGGCGGCATAACAGGCAACAGCCGCAAGTGCTATAAATTTGTTCAAATTTTTCATGATATGACAACCAGATACATAAAAGTTAATAAAAAATGCCGAATAGGGCGAGGTATAAAAGTAAACTATCGTAACGGTTTTTTACAAAACGGCAAGCCCTTATAGTGGATTATGGAAACAGCTAAATTGCCATTTTCTTACACCTTGCGGCGCAGTACGCGTAGCAAGCGGTTACGCATTTTGGTATCGGATGGTAAGGTGGAGGCCGTTGCACCGCCCAAGCTGGCGGCGCATAAAATCCATCAGTTTGTCTGTGCCAAACAGGATTGGGTTATGCAAGCCTTGGCTAAAATGGCGCAGAAAACAGCACAGCAAGCAGCCCTTGCGCCGTCTGTTTGTGGTGATGGGACAACTATCCCTTATTTAGGGCGGCATTACCCGTTGACCGTGCAGCCTAGCCCTTTAAAGCGGATAAAAATAACCTTTGATAATGGCTTTATTGCCCATCTGCCCAACACATTAGCTTTGGCTGAACGTAACGAAGCCATTACAATGGCATTACATGCTTGGCTGAAAAAACAGGCCATGCAGCAAGTGCAGCGGTTGGTGGATATCCATGCCAACCGGCAGCAGCTTGTGCCAAGGTCAATCAACATCAGGTCACAAAAAAGTCGCTGGGGCAGTTGTGGCATCCATAATGACATCCAGATCAATTGGTTGCTTATTTTGGCACCGATTGAGGTATTGGAGTATGTCGTGGTGCATGAGTTGTGCCATTTGCGCGAGCGCAACCACTCCGCCAATTTTTGGGCTTTGGTGGCTTGGCATTTGCCCAATTATCAGGCGCAGCGGTTATGGTTAAAACAGTGGGGTAGGCAGTTGATGGCGTGGTTAAGTATTCCATTAGCCCTATAAGTTCGAACTAAGCAACTGCCAGATAACTTCTTGCAATCAATAGTATCGCACACGAGAAGAATTATAAACCACCGTAGTTTTTGAAGCTAACATACTGAGCGAGAAGTAGCCACAAATGTTATCGGGGTTGAGCAATCAAGCGGTCTTTAGCCGAATTTCTGGGCAACGTGCTTTGTTGTGACTTACGCACCGGACAGGTTTTCCCAACATTAAGCTCGTTATTTAACAGCCAAAGCTGGAAACTTTTCAATTAGCATGTTAACGGACAACAAGACAGAAGGCAGGGATTCTCAATTACTGGGATTGCACTTCGGAGTTGAATCCACGGGCTAACTCAGTACCTATTTTTTCAGCAAGCAAAACGGGTACGGCATTGCCAATTTGGCGCATGGCTTCTCCCCACGCTCCCTTAATAACAAAGTCATCAGGGAATGTTTGTATCCGTTTCGCTTCAAAAGTTGTGAAATAACGGACGCTACCATCATTAAAGCGGATCATATTTTCACCGCCCGGAACACCATGCCCTCCTGCTTTGATTGTTTTTGATGGCCAATCAAAATCACTGCCTGTATGCCCTGGGTAGGTGCGGGCACCATCACGAAAAATATGATCAATTATTCCATGGTTTGATTGTGGGTCTGGCGCATCAAACAACGCATCCCGGATGGTTTTCCAAGGTAGCGATTCGGGTTCAAACATGCCGTATTTAGCGTATAAGCGGGTTATTTTTTCTTTAAGGAAGCCGTCTAAAACGGGGCGTAATGATTTTTTAATTTGATGGCGTTCCCAATATTCCCATGTTATGTACATATCCCAAAGCAGCCTGTCTTCAGAATGTGTAGCAGCCGGAAATGCCCACGAAATGCCAATATCACTCCTAATTCCAACAATAACAACGCGTTCGCGTGTCTGTGGCACTCCATAGTCGGCAGCATTGATTAGCTTGTACGTAACATCGTATTTTTTTTGGGTATGGTTAGAGCTACTAATATTACGGAGTTCGTTAAGATGATGCTCCCAATTTGCATTTTTTATAACGGCAAAATCAGGATAGCTCAATCTTAAAATAATATATTCAAAATAATCCGAAAAACTTTGACGAAGCAAGCCTTTTACATTTTCAAACACAAAGGCTTTAGGGGTAAGCTGTTCGATAGCTTTTATAGCATAGGGGAACATGTCACGATTATCTTGATTGGCTTGATGTTTGCCACCAAGTGAAAAGGGTTGGCAAGGTGGCCCACCGGCAACCAGATCAATTTGCCCAAGACTGCCTAAATCAAAATCCTTAATGTCGCCAAAAAAAACACGTTTTGGGTCAAAATTTTCAGCGAGGGAATCACAAGCGTGTTTATTAAACTCCACAAAAGCGGTATGTTTGAACCCAGATAATTCTAGCCCTTTTGCCAAGCCGCCCGCACCAGAAAAAATTTCAAGGGTTTTCATGTTGCCGCCCCAACTTTTTGCAGATGGTGCAGAATATTGGCTATGATTACACTCTTCTCAGTAGTTGTGCCATTGCATTTATTCGCCCAAGCCCTACCTTCGTGGATAACATCCCAAGCTGATTTAGCCTGCACGTACCGTCCACTTCCGGGGTCATGGTTGCCAAAACCATCAACGACCGTATTCCAAAGTGGTGTATTCAATTTGATTAAAGCGGCTTCAATGGTGCTAATCATATCAGAACCCTCTTCTTCGAAAATGACGAAGCGGCACATAAAATCCTCAAGCAACAGATCGGTAGCCACACCAAGACTTCTACCGTGTTCCCGAAGTCGGCCTATAAGTTCGCGTGACTGATTTAGGTTATTGCTAGATGTACGGGATTGCCTCCAACCTTTAGGCACAGCCTTTCCGACGTATATGGGGTAACTATAAGAAAGACGATTTAATTCTGCGTATTTTGTGTATAAAGGATTTTTACCAGTGTAGTAAAGGGCATATACGCCTGTACCTAGAAATGATTCTGAAGGCGGGAGCGGGTGAACAGGGGTTCCGTTAAAGAATCTCACTGCATCTTTGACCAATTCCACAAACGCTTCATTTTTGTATAGGTGTTTGCTTCTATCAAATGGTTTTGGCTGCATGGAGTAACTATTTCCGGTGGTGGGCTTAATCTGTAATTTGTCATAAAATCAGGGTGCAGTAGATTAGCTATCCAACTTCACAATTGCCAATACCCGCGCTTCAACAGGGGTTGTTTAC
Organism: uncultured Methylococcaceae bacterium; assembly: GCA_903927955.1. GTDB lineage: Bacteria > Pseudomonadota > Gammaproteobacteria > Methylococcales > Methylomonadaceae > Methylovulum. Next base: position 35,577 of record CAIYOW010000016.1, read on the forward strand.
ACAGAAATGGCAATAAGACAACATCAGATGCCTGGTACATTATTCCACACTTCATCCTCGGCATTATCCCAATCTGCAAGCGAATTGGCTTGGGCTTCCTTGAGATTTTGCCGTCCAGAGCTTTCTTCACGCTGGCGCAAAAAAAGTGCAAAATCTAAAGCCGCACCATAGCCTCTGGTAACGGTTTGATTGTCTGATAGACTTGCTCAGCCAAGCTCATAACATACCTCAAATAAAATACTGTTCGGATTATACATAAATGGAGGGGGCAACTTTTTCGGTTTTTTCGGTATTGGGTGCGCGTAACTTTTGCCCGATAATTTCGGCAATGCCACCCACCCGCCAAGCGATTCTGCCAACACAAAACCGCAGCCATTCCATGAGATTGAAAATGTAGCTCGTATGTAACGGAGTGGAATACGCGGCAATCGTGCCTCGAAGTCCCAGATTCCACTTCGCTTCATTCAGGCTACCTTGCTGACATAATCTTCAACGCACATCGGCAGGATCATGTCGTGGTGTCGGTTTAAGATGGTTGGTAAGGGCGTGGGGCATTTGTGATAAGGCTTTAAGGTTATGCGTCTATTATATCGTGTATCGTGTGGCAATTCTTTCACAGTCTTAATAGCGTTTTGCGCAGTATGGGATTCAAATTCGGCGCAATGCCCGTTGGTTATTGCGACCTACCTTGCTAATTAAATGAGGTAAACCCCCGGCTATGCCGGGGGACTCCCAAAGGTTTGACCTATACGTCGGTCTTGGAGATTCTCTTTAACTCGGCCAAGAGTAAGGAGAATTAACCATGCGAGAGTATCAAAGTTTGAGCCACACGAAGTGGAATTGCAAATACCACGTTGTGTTCATGCCGAAAAGAAGGAAGAAAGTGATATTTAGCAAGCTGCGCAAGCACTTGGGGCAATTGTTTCATGATCTGGCCAAGCAAAAAGGTTGTGAGATAGTTGAGGGCATCTCATGTCTGGTCACGTCCACATGTGCATCAGCATACCCCCAAAATATGCTGTTTCCAATGTTGTTGGATTTTTAAAGGGTAAGCGTGCAATTTCAATAGCAAGGCAGTTTATGGGGAAGACCAAAAATTTCACTGGAGAAAGTTTTTGGGTAAGAGGTTATTTTGTATCGACAGTTGGCCTTGATGAAGAAGTTGTTAAAGCCTATATAAGGGATCAAGAAAAAGAGGATGCGCGATACGAACAACACGACTTGTTGAAGTAGATGGTCGCCTTTAGGCGATTCATGAACAGGCTCCTTTGAGGGGCTAACAATAATAAGCCTCCGGCTTTGCTGGGGGTGATTTAACTAACCTGAAGTATTAAGGCAAACTTACATGGCAGGGTCAACATTTCCCCAGATAAGTTTGTAAATTAGCCATCGCCGCTTCCCTGCTAGCCGCCATAATCTCTGCCGCTTGTTTAAGCTCCTCGGCTTCATGAGTTGCCATCACTTGAAAACGGAAACGCGCTTTACCGCGTGGCACAGCAGGAAATTCGACCAAATTGGCATGTAAGCCATTCAATAACATGTTTTTTGAAGTCAATCTCGCCAAGGCTTCATCCTCGGTTTTGCCTTGGGTAAAAACGGGAACAATCGGCGACGGCTCGCCCGATACCAGTAAGCCATTAATTGTCATGGCATCACGCAAGCTTTTGATGTTAGTTAATAGTTTTCCACGTAAAACTTGACCTTCCGCAGAAAAAACCAAATCGCAAGCCTGATTAACAACAGCAGTTTGCATGGGCGAAATTGCGTTAGAAAAGATGTTGGACGCAGAGTGAAAGCGCAAATAGTTACGCACCTCATTTGAACACAGTACAAAGCCGCCATTAGCCGCGAAAGTTTTAGAGAATGACCCTATTACGACCAGACTTTTACGTTCTTCGGGCGATAGTTGTTCCAACAACCCCAAACCTTGCTTGCCTATTGCGCCAAAATCATGGGCGACATCCAAAATCACAATCGCTTCATATCGCTGCGCGAGGGCGACAATGGTTTTAAGGTCTGGGCTATCCGAGTCCATCGAATACAGGCTTTCCACGACGATAAAAATGCCACGTTCAGCATATTGCACACGTTCGTTACGTAATTTGTCAGCCAACTGATCCATGTCATTATGGGTAAATTTTTGGACGTTTGAGGTCGCGTGTTTTGCCCCTTCGTGCAGGCAATTGTGGCTGAGCGCGTCGATCATAATGGTGTCGGTATCCCGCACCAATCCGGTAATAACGCCAAAACCCGCCATCCAACCCGTGGCGTAGATAATACAATCCTCATGCCCAACCAAACGGGTCAGCTTGTTTTCCAGTGTTAACAAATGCTCGGTGCGTCCGCATAAGGCCGGAGAACCTGCGCTATGCACACCGTATTGGTCGATCACCGCATGGGCGGCATCGCGTAGTTCTTGCCGATAGGTCAAGCCCAGATAATCTTGTGAGGCAAAGTTGATGCCTTCGGTAGGTTTAAGGCCAAATTCGTTGGCAATACAGGTTTGGTGCAAGGCGGGCGAAAAAAGCACACGGCTATAATGCCAAACACCTAAGTCGCGGCGTGCTTGCACCCAATCGTTAAAGGGCGAATAACGTTCGCTTAGGGTTTTACCGCTGACTTTGACGAAATTAAGCAAGCTGCCGGAGAGGGCTGGGTTGGTTTTATTGGCTTTCATTTTGCACCAATTTAGTTGTTATATCGCTGAGTAAACTTTGGGTTTTCATGATTATCCTTGTAAATTTTAGGCAATAAAAAACCCGCTGGAGCTATGTGCCACAGCGGGTTAGGATTCAAAAAGCGAGTTTAATTCAAGCGAACACTTGAGTTTTAAAGTGAGGACATCACAATTTTTTTGCTTGCTTGCTTGCTTGCTTGCTTGCTTGCTTGCTGCATAAAATTTTCCTTGACCTTGTTTAAAACTCAACTCATTGTGTCCAATGCTTCGGACAGTTTTTGGAAAAATAGTAGAAAATGTGGCTTTAGCACCCACCGTCCTTGAAAGAATAATCCCTATGCCGCTATTAGAAACGATTTTAGGAAAAATGTCCACGCTGTCAAAACCGCAAAAAAATTTTCAGGGCAGGGCCAACTACGCCAACCTGGGCCGCCACAGTGGCTTGTCTGAAAAAGCCTACTGCCGCTGGTTCGGCAAGAAGCTGGATTTTATCTGGTTCAACTGCATCGGCAACTCCGAGATAATCCCTGCCATGGCGTAAAAAATGGCGGCCTTGGATGCCAGTTTTGTCAGCAAGAGCGGCGGCAAGACCTACGGGTTGGGCAACTTACAGGCCCGCCGCAGTTTGTTTCGCCAGCCATTTTTCCGCCATTAATGCACCAATTACCGTTAGGCTGTCTTTGACTTCATTCCGGTAGACCATTTCAACTAGCTCGGTAAAGGGGATGCGCCTGACTTCCAGCTCTTCGGTGTCTTCGGGTTCTGCTTCCCCGTAGCTTAAACCCGTGGCGACAAAAATAGTGGCCACTTCGTTGGTGGAAGAATTGCTGGTATAAAATTCATAAATCTGTTCCCACTGGCTGGCAGTGATGCCTGTTTCTTCCTTGAGTTCGCGCTGGGCGGTGGCCAATAAAGTGTCCGTTTTGCTGCCGCCGCCTTCGGGGATTTCCCAGCTGTATTCTTCCAGTGGAAAACGGTATTGCCCCACCAGATAAGTGTAGCCTTCATCATCAATGGCCACGATGCCAATCGCCCAATTTTTAAAATCGACGGTGGTGTACACGCCATCGCTACCGCCCGGAGTAATGACTTCAAACTGGTCGATACCTATCCACGGTGTTTCGATAATTTTTTTTTCGGAGAGAATTTTCCAAGGGCCGCGTGTTTTCATAGCAATGAATCCTGATGGTGAGGTTGGCAAAATCATACAGGGGTATGAGGGCAGAATGCAATGCTAGCCGTTGATGATTGATTGTAGGTGGTTTTAATTGCCAGTACAACAGCAAACCACGGTTAGCCATCTGCTATAATGTGCGCTTTGCCATGCTGCTATCTGGTCTATTTTAACCCGATCAGGCCAAGCCCCTCGCCATATTGCCATGACCCACAACCCAGCTCTTGTTGCCCGTGACCTTGCTGTGCTTTGGCATCCTTGCACGCAAATGAAAGACCATGAAACTATCCCGCTTATCCCCATTAAAAAAGCCAAAGGGGTATGGCTGGAAGATTTTGACGGCAACCACTATCTTGATGCCATTAGTTCGTGGTGGGTCAATTTGTTTGGTCACGCCAACCCACACATCAACGCAGCCATTAAAGACCAGCTGGATCAGCTGGAACAAGTGATTTTTGCCGGTTTTAGCCATCAACCCGCCATTGCTTTGGCAGAGCGATTAGTTGCACTGGCACCGACTGGGCTGGAGCGGTGTTTTTTTGCCGATAACGGTTCGGCAGCGGTGGAGGTGGCTCTAAAAATGAGCTTCCATTATTGGCTCAATTGCCAGCAGCCGCAAAAAACCCGCTTTATCACCTTGGAAAACAGTTATCACGGCGAGACCTTAGGGGCGTTGGCAGTTGGCAATGTGGCCTTGTACAAACAGACTTATGCGCCGTTGTTAATGGACGTGATCACCGTGCCCGGGCCTGATTGCTACCACCGTGAAGCGGGGGAGTCTTGGGCGGATTATAGTACCCGCCGTTTTGCCTTGATGGAGCAAACGCTGGCTGAACACGCTAATACGGTATGTGCGGTGATTATTGAGCCGTTAGTGCAATGTGCAGGTAGGATGCGCATGTATGATCCGGTGTATCTTAAATTGTTGCGCCAAGCCTGCGACAAATACCAAGTGCATTTGATCGCCGATGAAATTGCCGTGGGCTTTGGTCGTAGCGGCACGCTGTTTGCCTGTGAACAAGCGGCAATCAGCCCTGATTTTATGTGCTTGTCGAAAGGCCTGACCGGCGGTTATTTGCCTTTGGCAGCGGTGCTGACCACGGCAACAGTCTATCAGGCGTTTTATGCCGATTATAATGCCGGTACAGCGTTTTTACACTCGCACAGCTACACCGGCAATGCCTTGGCTTGCCGTGCCGGGGTAGTCACACTGGCGTTATTTAAACAGTACGACACCATCAATAATAACAAATTATTGGCGCAAACACTGGCTAAGGTGGCGGCACGTTTCCACGACCACCCAAACATTGCCGAGGTGCGTCAAACCGGTATGATTTTGGCATTGGAGCTGGTCAAAAATAAGCGTACCCGCGAACCTTACCCGGGGCAGGAACGGCGCGGCGTCAGTATCTACCAATATGCGCTGGGCAAGGGGGTGTTACTTCGACCCTTGGGTAATGTGGTCTATTTTATGCCGCCTTATGTCATTAACTCGGCTGAGTTGCAATACATGGCTGATGTAGCTTGGGATGCTATCCAATTCGCCCTTAAGGAGTGACGCTTAACTATGCGTATTTCAAGGCTTTATGTGCCGCTTGCTTTGGCGCAAAACCAGTCCATCGAACTGGATGACGACAGCGCCCACTATATCCGCACGGTGCTGCGTTTAAAGAAAGATCAAGCGGTTATTTTATTCAACGGCACAGGGGGTGAGTTTTTGTGCACACTGACTGAAATTAGCCGTAAAACCGTTGCTGCAAATGTTGGCGTGTGGCACGAGCGCAATGTGGAATCGCCGTTATCGGTCAGCCTTGGGCTGGGCATTTCACGGGGCGACCGGATGGATTGGGCAGTGCAGAAATCGGTGGAGTTGGGTGTCCGGCACATTACGCCGTTACTGACTGAACGCTGTGTGGTGAATTTTAAAGACGACAAAAAACAGCTACGCTTGCAGCATTGGCAAAAAATTGCCCAACATGCCTGTGAGCAAAGCGGCAGGACTATCCTGCCCAGCTTCGGCAATATAGACCAGTTAGCTACTTGGGCCAGCCAGCAGCAAGGCTTAAAAATCTTTCTCGACCCTCATGCCGACACTTCATTGCAAGCGTTGACACCAGACACGTTACAAGTGACGTTGTTGGCGGGGCCGGAGGGGGGCTTTTCTGAGACTGAACGCGCGCTTGCCCAAACCGCCGGGTTTATTCCGGTGCGCTTGGGTGCGCGTATTTTACGCACGGAAACAGCGGCTCTAAGCGCATTGGCGGCGGTGCAAACCTTATGGGGGGATTTTGCCCAATGACGCGTTATCTGGCTGTTTTGCTGCCGCCCGTAGTGTTGCTGGCTGCCACAGTGCTAGCCTGCTTGCTAGGTTATGGGGTGGCAGTGGTACTGGGCGATGCCCTGCCATTGCGTAAAATCATCAGTAAAAGCACACTGGTGTTATTGGTGCTGAGTATTTTTCCATTGATGGCTTATCTGAAAATGGATAAAACCGAACTGGGTTTTGCTGAAAAATCACAGTTTTTTAAGCAAATGCTACAAGGTTTTGTGCTGGGTGGCAGTACCTTAGCACCGGTGTTTGTGGTGCTGTTCGCCCTTGATATACAAGTGCTGGACACGTCGCAACCTTGGACAGCCGGTTGGTTGCTGGAAAAAACCACCGTGTCGTTACTGCTTGCCTTGCTGATTTCTTGGCTTGAAGAGCCGTTGTTCCGTGGCCTGATCTTAATGGGGCTGGCACGGCGGCTATCTAGGGCAACAGCAGTATTGACCAGCGCGTTTTATTATGCAGCCCTGCATTTTCTGGACAGCAAGACCGAACTGCCCGCACAAGATATTACCTGGCTGAGTGGCTTTAAATTATTGGCCGAGGCGTTCGCCAATTTGTTCAACCCCACTATTTATTCTGCTTTTGCAGCTTTGTTGATGGTGGGTATTTTCTTGGGTTTACTGCGCACCCAACGGCAAACCAGCCTAGGCTTGTGTATCGGCTGCCATACCGCATGGGTTTGGCAAATAAAAATGAGTAAAGCACTCGCTAACAGCAATCCCCATGCCGATTATTCTTATTTGGTCAGTCCTTATGATGGCGTGGTGGGGTATTTGGTGGCGGCTTGGTTGCTGCTGGTACTGGCGGGCTATGGCGTTTGGCACTATCTTAGGCAGGGCAAAACCCGCCGGGCAGATGTCTGATAGTTTGTATTAAGGTATTTTCCCTTACTCCACGAATACTCCACGATGCGTATTGTCTTAGGCATAGAATATAACGGCAGCCCTTTCCACGGCTGGCAAAGCCAAGCCCATGCCAGCAGTGTACAACAAACACTGGAGCAGGCACTGGGCAAAATCGCCCATCATCCGGTAGCTGTGCAATGTGCGGGTAGGACTGATGCCGGTGTCCACGCGCTGGAGCAAGTCGTGCATTTTGACAGTGATGCAGTACGCCCGCTAGATGCTTGGCTGCTTGGTGGTAATAGCCAGTTGCCAGATGATGTGCGGATTTTGTGGGTGCAACCAGCCATCGGTGCTTTCCATGCCCGTTACAGCGCCATAGCGCGTTTTTACCGCTATGTCATTTGCAATCGCCGGGTCAAATCCGCCTTGCACCACCAGCAAAGCACATGGTGTTACGCGCCGTTGGATGCCGAAAAGATGCACCAAGCCGCGCAAGCACTGTTAGGCGAACATGACTTTTCCTCATTCCGTGCCCAAAGCTGTGAGTCCAAAAGCCCGTACCGGCAAATGCATTTTATTGAAGTCTACCGCAACGGCGACGAAGTGATTATGGATATTGCCGCCAATGCTTTTTTGCATCACATGGTCAGGAACATTGCCGGGGTGCTGATGGCTATTGGCGCGGGCCAACAACCAGTGGCTTGGACACAGTTTTTATTGGATGCCAAAGACCGCAAACAGGCCGCCCGCACTGCGCCGCCGGAAGGCTTATATTTGGGCGGGGTGTGTTATCCCGATCACTTTGGGCTAGCCAGACATCCCATTTTTGCCAAATTGCCTAAAGATGCCAAGCGATTTGATTAAAGGCAGCTAATGTCACTTAGGGCGGGCTATGCCATTACAAGCTTAGCTTGTAATGGCTTTAAAGAAACCGCTATAGTTATAGCGTAGCCTTTCCGTTTAACCCATCCATATTTTTATCGGGCCCAACCTTATGAACTCTTATCTATCATTCCAAATACATGGCGGTGCCGATCATGGCGGCGGCATAATCGAAACTGTTTCCGAGCTATTGGCTTTTTTTGAAGGGCTGACCGCACAAGGCCCAGGCGGCTTTATTCAGGGTGTCTTGCCCGGTATTGCCGCTATGAGCAACATCCACCCCTTGCTGGTGCATTTCCCGATTGCTTTGTTAACGCTCTTTTTTATTGTGGATGTGATGGGCACACTGGCCAGCAAACCGCAGTGGCGCCAAACAGCCAGTTTTTTGCTGTATACCGGTACGCTTGCCGCAACGTTTACCGTGCTGGCGGGCTTCGCTGCCGCCGACTCAGTGGCACATGGTGAAAATGTCCATGAGATTATGGAACGCCACGAACATCTGGGCATATCCATTCTGTCATTAGCGGCCGGTTTGTCGGCGTGGCGGTTAAAACGCCACGGGGTGCTGGTAGGTGCGGGTAATGTGCTATTTTTGCTGCTATCGGCTTTATTGTGCCTTATTTTGGCATTCGGTGCCGACTTGGGCGGGCTGATGGTTTACCAATACGGTGTCGCGGTCAAACCAGGGGCTGCCGCCGCCAACGTTGGCGAAGCAGGGCAAAGCCATCACCATACTGAAGCATTACCGGATAATGTGTTTTAACGGCAAACAATAGGCGGGCATTTCTTACAGGCAATAAAAAGCCCGCATATAGCGGGCGTGTCGGTTTTATTATTATTAGTGTACAAAGTTATGTACTGTCCAACAACTAAGTTGCTTAATTATTATTGTTATATGAGCCACTTAAGACTCTTCCTCCCCCTTTCTGGTTAGTAGTCAAACCAACCATTCTCTCTAAAAGGTGGCGTATTCTATATCCAAAAATTCTCCTACGTCCAACAATTAGGGAAATTTTTCTGAAAAAAATTAATTTTATATTAAAAATCCTTTTAATATAGTAGGTTGCGTTTTATGATGTTGCTATCGATTCAAAAATATCCGGCAACACTTGCGGCTTGTTAAGCGTCTGTTCAGGTTGGTTATGGTTAGTTAGTGCTGAAAACTAGCGGGGTGCTGCAAAGTTGCTTGCGGCATCGGCTATTGGCTTGGGCGGTAGTGGCAACACCGCCTTGCCCCTGTTAATTTCGACGACGCTCATGCTCTTCTTGGGTGTGCAGAAAATGCAGGCGTTCCTCCAAGATTGCCGCCAAATAAGCATCCACCCCTTTCGACTTTTGCGCCAGCCGTATTTGCATAATGGCTTCACGGATTTGTCCGGTGGCGTAATAATACTCGGCAATATAGCGGTGCGATTCTGCCGGCTGGTTTAATTTGCTGTAAATTTCCGACAAAATTTCCCAATAAACAGGCAGGTTTTTGGTTTCGCCGTTTAGGGTTTGCAGGTTGTTTTTCGCCGCCTCCACCTGGTTTGTTTTCAATAAAGCCCTGATGTATTGCAGTTTAACGGCTTGGTTTTCAGGATACTTTGCCGCCAGTTTCTGGTAACGCTGCAAGGCGGTCGGTAGGTCATTTTGCTCTTGGGCATTACTCGCCAGTGCCGTATCATATTGCGGTTGGTTCGGATATTTCTGCACTAAAGACTGCAAGATGGTTTCTGCATCCTTAAATTTTTCTAAGGCCGTCTGGCTCAGGGCAAGCCCATACTGATCGACCGTGCGCTGCTCTTCGGTACCTTGCTGCAAACGGGTTTTAAAATACTGGGCGGCTTCAGCCTTATGGGTTGCAGTCAAAACCCGCAGTTTGGCTTTAGCCAACTGATACGCCAAAGAATCGGGATACTGCTTGTAAGGATATATCTCGGCCCGTCCCCGGCTATCGGAAATACGTGCGGTGGTCACCGGGTGGGTACGCAAAAATTCGGGGATGTTATTGCCTAAATAGCGGCTGGCTTGCTGCAAACGTTCAAAAAAGGTCGGCATACTACGCGGGTCAAAATGTGATGCCGCTAAAGTCTGCATACCTACCCGGTCTGCTTCCGCTTCATTTTCGCGGGTAAAATCAATCTGGAACTGCACACTACCGGCCTGAATGGCCATAATCGCCGCTTGCCCGGCCATAGGCGACTGCGTACCCAGCAAAATCGCCGCCAGCGTGGCCGCCATAGAGGGTATGGACAACCTGCTTTGTGCCTCGGCGGCGCGGTATAAATGCCGCTGGGTGACGTGGGCAATTTCGTGGCCCATCACCGAAGCCAGTTCGCTTTCTTCTTCGGTTATTAATATTAGCCCAGAATTGACACCGATATAACCGCCTGGCCCGGCAAACGCGTTGACATCATTTTCCATCACCACAAAAAAATGAAAGCGTTGGTTGGGCAGGTCGCTATTGGCAACCAGTTTTTCACCTAGGGTTTGGATATATTCCTGAATTTCAGGGTCTTGATTGACTTGGATTTGTGAGTGCAAACTACGGAAGAACGCCTCACCCAGCTCTTTTTCTTCCACCGGCGTGAGCAAAGTGCCCGATGAGTCACCTAAGTCGGGCAATTCAATTTTAGAAATGTCAACCGACCCTGCGGGCACCGAAAATAAGACTAAGCTTAACGCCAAAATCAGTGCGGAAGGTTTACAATGCTTGCCCATTGGAAAAGAAACGGGCAGATGAGTTCCTGTAGGGCATTTTTTCATGGTGCGCGGGTAGCTATCTAAAGGGGTGTAAAGTCATGGCCTATTATAAATCAGCATAAAATTGTCTAACAAAAATATACCTAAAGATCGCCATGATTTTCGCCATTCAAATTAACAGCAGCCCCTACCACAGCAACGGCGGACATGCCGCCTACGCCTTCGTGGTTGCCGCACTGGCCCAAGGCCATCAGATTTTTCGGGTGTTTTTCTACCATGACGGCATTTACCACGCGCTCCGCCACACCACCCCGCCCGACGACGAAGCCAACCTGACAACCCGCTGGAGCCAATTGGCAGCACACTATGGCCTGGACTTGGTGGTATGCATTTCTGCCGCTCAGCGGCGCGGCTTACTATATGCCGACGAAGCCCTGCACCAAGGCAAACAAGATAACGACGTAGCCGATGGCTTTAGAATTTCAGGCCTAGGGCAATGGGTTGAGGCCACGTTAGTGGCAGACCGCTTGGTTGTTTTTGGGTAAACACGCCATGAAAAGCTATTTGTTTATATTAAACAAACCGCCGCACAGCGGCATTTATATCCAAGAAAGCTTAGATATCATCCTAACCACCGCCGCTTTCGAGCAAGCCGTTAGCCTGTTATTTCTGGATGATGGTGTTTTCAATCTAAAAAAGCGGCAAAACCCCAACGCTTCTGGCCTAAAAGACACCGCCGCGATTTTTGCTGCGTTAGCACTTTATGATGTCAATGCCCTTTATATTGAAGCAGAATCGTTACAGGAACGCGGCCTTAGCCAAGACGCGCTGTGCTTGCCAACCCAACCGATAGGCAGAAACCAACTAAGCCATTTTATGGGACAATTTTCGGTGCTTGTGTCACAGTAAGCATCGTCACAATGCTATTGTGTAACGGCAATGAAAATTAACATTGGCAATTATAAAAAAATCCCGTATAATGCCCGCTCTTAACTAGAGGGGCCATAGCTCAATTGGTAGAGCGCAACACTGGCAGTGTTGAGGTCAGCGGTTCGATTCCGCTTGGCTCCACCAAATCCTTAGTTAAGGCTTAGTCCCCATCGTCTAGCGGCCTAGGACATCGCCCTTTCACGGCGAGAACAGGGGTTCGAACCCCCTTGGGGACGCCATTTTTAGCGTCTAAGCATTACTTATCAAAGCTTGTTTAAACAACAGCCCAATGATTAGCCGTATCCGATTTTATGCTTAATCCTATTAGGATTGTCAAGCAATAGGCCGGACTAACCCGTTTTAGTCCCCATCGTCTAGCGGCCTAGGACATCGCCCTTTCACGGCGAGAACAGGGGTTCGAACCCCCTTGGGGACGCCATATAATAAAAGCCATTGTTTTAGTGGCTTTATTTATTTCTGCTTCCAAATAAAAATTCGTTCTACCAATCCCAATCCCAATCCATCCCAACGAATTTGCTAAACTCAGGCAAATGAACCGTTTCCTAAGTAATCCCAAAAATAAGCCAGTACCGCCAACAGCTTATTAAGCGCAGATAAGCGTTAGGCATATCAAACGCCTAGTCAAAATTTGCGTAAATTTCGTTAAGAAAAATCAACCCTATCTGTTCCCAAGTCTAAACTCCGTTTTGCACAATATGGCAACATGTCCAGTTATCGGCTAGACTGATACAGCAACTTTAACAAAGCCGCTACCCTAAAATAGCAAGCCCACTAGATTGCACCCCTATAAAATTCCAGATAAGTTATTCCTAACCGCTTATGTCATCATCTTTTTTTGTGGTCATTACCCTCTGTTTGGTGTTTTTGCACTGGTACAAAACAGAAAAAATCAAAGAAACCGCCCTTGCGGCAACCCGCGCGCATTGCCAAAACCAACAAGTACAAATGCTCGATGACTATATTGCCTTCAAGAGCCTAGGGTTCAAACGTGACAAGTCAGGCGGGCTGCAACTATTACGCACGTATAGTTTCGAATTTTCCTCTACCGGAGACGAGCGTTATAACGGGCGTATCACTATGCTAGGTGCAGCAGTGGCCTCGTTTTATATGGAGCCGTACCGGATTAATGTACTCTAAGCACACACTTTAAAGCCTCTCTTTTTTTCAGGAGCCATCATGCCAATTTGCCCAACTTGCGGCTTTGTTAACGTCAAAACAGAAATGCGTTGCCCAGAATGCGGCGGTTTTTATTCTAAAGCCGTTGAGCTGATTGACCAAGCCGCAGCGGAAGAGGCGGCGCAGACATTCGCCGGACGATGCCGACGCATAGTGGCTTCCGGTCATATCCGACAAGCGCTGTTGGCGGAATGGCAAGCTTTGCCGGGCCAAGCAAAATTTTCCTTGTGGGTCATTTTCGTATTTGTTTTTGCGCTGGTTGCCAGCGTGTTGTGATGCACTGCCAACATTTGTCAAGATAGCCGCCCTGTAGCCATTCTATTTATCATTGGAGTTTAAAAACGCCATGTCGTCCCAAACCCTTTATCCTGTCAAGGCTGAAATAGCCGCCACTGCCCATATCAATGCCGCCAACTACCGGACGTTGTATCAACAGTCCATAGACCAGCCAGAGGTTTTTTGGGCGGAACAGGCGCAACAATTGCTGGCGTGGAGCCAACCTTGGCATAAGGTCTTGTCATTTGACTATAGTAAGGCTGATATCCGCTGGTTTGAAGGCGGCAAACTGAATGTCAGCGTCAATTGTCTGGACCGTCATTTAACTACGCGGGGCGACCAAGTGGCGCTTATTTGGGAAGGCGATCACCCCTCCCAAGACAAAACTATCACTTATCGGCAATTGCACAGCGACGTGTGCAAATTTGCCAATGTGCTGAAAAATTTGGGCGTTAAAAAAGGTGACCGGGTGTGCATTTATTTGCCGATGATTATCGAAGCGGCAACGGTTATGTTGGCTTGCACCCGTATTGGTGCGGTGCATTCCATTGTGTTTGCCGGGTTTTCGGCAGAATCGCTGAAAGACCGGCTGTTAGATGCCGATTGCAGTTATCTGGTTTGTGCCGATGAAGGTTTTCGGGGCAGTAAAGCCATACCCATTAAACATACCGTGGACAGTGCCGCCAAGTATTGCCCGCAGTTGCAAAAAATCGTGGTCATCCGCCATAGCGGTAACCCGGTAGCTTGGCAACCGACCCGTGACGTGTGGTATCACGAGGCAATGGACAACGTATCTGATGATTGTCCGCCGGAATCGATGGATGCCGAAGACCCTTTGTTTATTCTGTACACATCCGGCTCCACCGGCAAGCCCAAAGGCGTGTTGCACACCACCGGTGGCTATTTGTTGTACGCAGCAATCACCCACAAATATGTGTTTGATTATCACGACGGTGATATTTATTGGTGCACCGCCGATGTGGGCTGGATTACCGGACATTCCTATGTGGTCTATGGGCCGTTATGCAATGGCGCAACCTCGCTGATGTTTGAAGGTATTCCCACTTACCCCGAAGCCGACCGCTTTTGGCAAGTCATCGACAAGCACCAAGTCACTATTTTTTATACCGCCCCCACCGCTATCCGCGCCCTGATGGCGCAAGGCGACCATAACCTTGCCAGCACCACACGCAGCAGCCTTAGGATACTGGGCAGTGTCGGCGAACCTATTAACTCGGAAGCGTGGGAGTGGTATTACCAAACAGTGGGCAACAGCCGTTGTCCCATTGTGGACACTTGGTGGCAAACGGAAACTGGTGGCATCCTTATCACGCCATTACCCGGCGCGACCGACCTGAAGCCCGGTTCTGCCAGTGTGCCTTTTTTTGGCATCCAACCGCATTTACTTGACAGCCAAGGCAACCAACTGGAAGGCGAGGCGGAAGGTGCGCTAGTGTTCAGCCACCCTTGGCCCGGGCAAGCACGTACCGTGTATGGCGACCATCAACGCTTTATCGACACTTATTTTAAGAGTTATCCGGGCTATTATCTGGCAGGTGATGGCGCAAGACGCGACAGCGATGGATATTATTGGATAACAGGGCGCATAGACGATGTGATTAATGTGTCCGGTCATCGCCTAGGCACGGCAGAAATTGAAAGTGCCTTGGATTTGCACGAAGCGGTGGCAGAATCGGCCGTAGTCGGCTATCCCCATGCCATAAAAGGGCAGGGCATCTATGCTTTTGTCACCTTATGCGCCGGTGTGGATGCGACCGAGCAGATCAAAAAAGAATTGGTTGCGTTGGTCAGAAAAGAAATCGGCGCCATTGCCACCGTAGACATTATCCAATGGGCCCCTGCATTGCCCAAAACCCGCTCAGGCAAGATCATGCGCCGTATTTTGCGCAAGATCGCCGCTAACGAACTGGAGAACTTAGGCGATATATCAACCCTTGCTGACCCGTCCGTAGTCAAGTCGATTATTGCCAACCGCCTGAACAACTGAGCTTAGGCGGGCCCGCTTCTTGTAAAGAGGCCAATTCCGCCCGTTTCTTAACAGGCAATAGCTTCCTATCATCGTAGGGTGGGCAGGTTTTTTTGCCCACGCGGACACTAAGACAAACGCACCCGTGGGTCAACCAAAGTATAAGAAATATCCGTCAACAACAGGCCGAACACATACAACACCGAGCCTAAAAACACCATAGCACGGACAATGGCAAAATCTTGGTTATTGATCGCATCAATAGTGTAACTGCCCAAGCCCGGAATACTGAAGAACGATTCCATAATCAGGCTGCCCATAAATAAGGTCGGCAACACCACCACCACGCCCGTCAAAATCGGGATCATGGCATTTTTTAGCACATGGCGGAACAGCACTTGGCTTTCGGTCAAGCCTTTGGCGCGGGCGGTGCGCACATAGTCTTTACTGGCTTCTTCAAGAAACAACGTGCGATACCAGCGCACCCCGGAGCCGATACCGGCAAACACGCCGATCAATACCGGCAACACCAAAAACTTAATGGCGGCAAAGCCTTCTTCATAACCGGAAATAGGCACTAGGCACATCAGTTTGGCAATGATGAATTGCCCGCCGATGATGTAGAACAACGAGGACACCGACATTAATATCACACAGATCACCAGCCCGCCAAATTCCAGATAAGTGTTCCTGAACAACACCATCAGCAAGGCAAAAGCAATATCCACCCACAGCCCGACCGCCAGCGACGGCAAGGCAACCGCCAAACTAGGCCAAGCCCGTTCGCGTATGTCAGCGCTGATGTTCCGGCCACTATCAGAAATGCCAAAATGGAACCAGAACAGCCCCACCGATTTCTGATAAAAAATGGTTTCGGTCAGTTGTTGCCCTGCTTCTGCCTGATCATTCCAAAGCAGCGGCAAATCATAGCCGTGCTGTTGTTTCCAGTTAGTGATCGCCTGTTCGGTGACATGTTTCTGCCCCAACTGCAACCGCGCCATATCGTCAGGACTGTTGACAATAAAAAACAACACAAACGTCAGGATATTGACCCCAATCAGCAAAGGTACGGCATACAGTGCGCGGCGGATAATATAGGCAATCATGACAGGGTTTCCTGAGTACGTTTGCGGTAAGCCAGATAAGCAGGCAAGATAAGCAACACCAGCAACACACCTACCAGCAGCAGCGGCCAAATAATAGGGCGGTTCCATTGTTGGCGCTTATCGGCACGGGCGGCGGTGTCTATGCGCCGGTATTTAAGCTCGTTGTTGGCCATCAGGTTGGCTTTTAAATTACCAAACCAACTATGGAACAGCGAAAATTGCTTGGGATGCAAGCCAAACACCCAAGGCGCGTCTTGACGGACAATGGCCTGCATCTGCTGGATGATTTGATAGCGTTCCGGGGTGTTGTCCATATTACGCATTTGCTCAAACAAGCGGTCAAAGGCGGGGTTTTGGTAATTGCCAGCGTTCTCGCCGCCATATTTGACTTTGCCGTTTGGCCCATACAACAGAAAGAAAAAGTTTTCCGGATCAGGGTAGTCGGCATTCCAGCCCCAGCCAAAAATTTGCGCGTTGCCTGCGCGCATTTTTTCCTGAAAACGGTTGTAGTCGGTGGCGCGGACAACCAGCTGGATGCCCAGTTTTTCAAATTGTTTGCGGTACCAAGTCATGCGCGGCTTGTCTTCCACGCTGGTGGCGGTGGTGTCGAAATAGATAATCAACGGCTCGTGGCTTTTCGGGTCGATGCCATTGCCATAACCCGCCTCTGCCATTAATTGCTTGGCAACAGCAATATCTTTTCGTTGTGCCTTGTCGGCTTGCCAATCGTACACATTCGCGTTGATGCCTGGCTGGCCTTCGGCAAAACCAAAAATGCCCGGTGGCAACACGCCTTGTGCGGCAACCCCGCGCCCATTCATAAAAATGGCAATAAACTCCTCTTGATCAATGGCAATGGCAATGGCTTGGCGTAGTTTTCGTGCGGGCTCGCTAGTGCCGCCCAACAGCGGGTCGAGCATATTAAAGCCCAGATAAAAGCTGGAGGTTTGCACCGCTGTTTGTAGCTGGATGCCTTTGGCTTGCATAGATTCGCTCAGTGCCAAACCGCCAGTGCCGGTAAATTGAATGGCTTGGTCGAAATTATCGGAGGCAATGCCGGAAGCATCGTAATAACCTTGCAGGAACTTAGTCCAATAGGGAATGGTTTCTTTTTCTAAGGTGAACACCACCTTGTCAATAAACGGCAAAGTCTTGCCAGCATCCTTCAACAGACCATTGGCGCGGTCTTCCGGCTCACCTTCGCGGGGATAGCTTTCTGGATGATAGTAAGGGTTTTTTTGCAAGATCATACGCCGGTTGGGGTTGTTCTCAGCCAAATAATAAGCGCCCGTGCCGATAGGATACCAATCCAAGGTGATGTTTTTGTCGCTTAATCCCGGCTGATTGTAAAACACCTCGGCTTCCCACGGCATAGCTGAAAAAAACGGCATCGCCAACCAATAAATAAACTGCGGATATTTGCCATTGATGCGGATACGGTATTGATGTTCATTAACAGCCACCGCCCCCGCCAAGCTCATGCCTTTAATGGCTGTTTTCGGCAAGTCCTTCGCCTGCTTGGCAAAATCAGCAAAACCAACAATGTAGTTTTTCATGATCTCAGCAATTGGCGATTGGTTTTTAGGATGTGCCAAGCGTTTAATCTGATAAACGTAATCTTCCGCCAACAGCTCGCGGCTGCCGGTGCTGGCAAAATCGTTCAGCGTGTTCAGCGGTGCAATGGCTTGTGCATCCAAATGATGGTAAAGGTAGCCACCTTGCTCGGTTTTTGCCAATGCCGGGTGGGGTTGGTAACGGATGCCAGCTTGCAGAGTGATAATATAATCGGTGAACGCTATGCGGGTGGGTTCTGCATCGGATGGCAACGCTGCGCCTTTGTCATCCCGATAAACCACCTCGGGCAGGTTGAGTGTGGTTAGCGGAATAATTTGATAAGGCCGTTGCAAATAATGGTACTGCAAAGGGGGCTCGTAAATCTGGGCGATAAACGCATATTCGTTTTCGCTATAAGCCATCGCCGGATCCAAATGCTTAGGGCGTTCGGAAAACGACTGGTACAACACCGTTTGTTGGTTATCGGTTTCGGTGTAGGGGTTATTTAGCACTGTGCTTGGCTGGCAAGCCAGCAAGCTCACCAACAGCATCAGCAATAACGGCACAACAGGCATTTTCATAGACAAAAAACTGGACATCAATAAACGGCTCATAGATACTTGATAGTTTATTTTAACAAGAAAAGACCATAGGGGATGATAATGGGTTTCATGAAGGGCAAACGTGTTTTGATTGTCGGCTTGGCCAGCAACCGTTCTATCGCATGGGGCATAGCCCAAGCCATGCACCGTGAAGGTGCCGAACTGGCGTTCACTTTCCAAAATGAAAAATTGCAAAGCCGTGTTGAAGAAATGGCGGCGGAATGTAATGCTACTATAACCCTTGAATGCGACGTTAGCCACGACCAACATATCGATAATGTTTTTGTCGAACTGGGCAAACACTGGGATGGCTTGGATTGTATCGTCCATTCCGTGGCTTTCGCGCCACGCGACGCGCTGAACGGCGACTATATAGAAGCCACCACGCGTGACAATTTCCGTATTGCCCACGACATCAGCTCATATAGCTTCACCGCCTTGGCCAAAGCCGGACGGGGCATGATGGCGGGGCGCAACGGCTCATTGCTGACCTTGACTTATTTGGGCGCCGAGCGGGCCATCCCCAATTACAATGTCATGGGCGTTGCCAAAGCCAGCTTAGAGGCCAATGTGCGTTATATGGCGGTGGCCTTGGGTGCGGAAGGCACACGCGTCAATGCCATTTCCGCCGGCCCCATCAGGACGTTGGCGGCATCCGGCATCAATGACTTTAAGGCGATGCTCAACAAAGCCGCCGACACCGCCCCGCTAAAACGCAACGTAACCATTGAAGAAGTCGGCAACGTCGCCGCGTTTATGTGCTCCGATTTGGCTTCAGGCGTGACCGGTGAAATCACCTATGTGGATTGCGGCTACAATATTGCCGGATTGGCATCAGCGTAAGCACCTTGCGGTAAATTAACGGGCCATAAAAACAGGCCATAAAAAAAGGGAGCAACTGCTCCCTTTTTTACAATCCCCACCTGATCCGCTAAATGCGATACGTTGCCTGAGACTGCAACCACTACCGTATATTCAGCGTACATTAATTGGTAATGGTTGCACAAAATGAGTTTTGATACACTGATTGCATAATGGGCAATTTTTTCAATACACCGTGAACACCTATTACAACGCCGAAATTTCCGCAGGCTCCCTAATGCCCTTAGAAAGCCGACGCATTGCTGCATTTTTATTGGGACGTCCTGATGATAAGGCCTGGAGAAAAGCCTTAGTTGACGATAACCTATTGCAAAAAAAAGCCCCGGCCACGGCACTACGCCAAGCCGGTTTGATCAGAAAACGGCTGAAAACACTTGATGACACCGGTTTGGACATGATCGCCCATCGGGAAAAAGAGGTCAGCATCCAACTTTTATTGGCTGCCGCCGCCAAGCACAGCGCATTGCTGGCCCACTATATAAGAGATGTTTACATCAGCCATCAACGCCGGTTAGATTTGGCACTCTCGCCACCCGATTGGCACGGCTTCTTAAACGAATGCCAGCATAGGGATGCCACCGTGGCGCGCTGGTCAAGCACAACACAGGCCAAATTATTCCAAGTTATCCGCCGTATCTTGGTAGAAGCCAACTATCTTGACAATGCCAGCAATATGAAACTGACTCCGCAATCTTTACATCCCGATGTCCGGCATTACCTGTCAGTCCATGGCAACACCGCCCTCATCGAACTCCTGGAGCGGGCTTAATGGCAGTGACCTTTGAAGAACGGCTCAATCAAATCCTGCCGAAAATTGCCTCCGATGACTTCTTGGACAGCAAAGGCCTCGGCAATGAAATTGGCTTTTGGATTTTTGACTATCCGCCCGAACGCGAAATGGACATGCGGGATTTTCTGACCCAGACCGTAATCACCAGCCTGAACAAGTCACAGCCACCTATCCGTGCGGCAGCCATCAACTTGTTTGATCTCGTTATCCACACACTTGAGGAGCGCAAGCTGCTCGACAAGGCTATCGACATGCAGCGCACAAAAGGCGACGGGGCGATCATGGCGGCTTTGCGCCCGGTGCTTAAAGAAGATAAATTGGCACAGAAAATAGCGGCTATGGTCGATCTGGACAGCTGTGACGTGCTGATCCTATGGGGGGTCGGTAGCGCCTACCCCATGCTCAGGACACACACCTTACTGTCGGCTCTGCATCCCTTGATGGGTAGGACACCGTTGCTGATGTTTTACCCTGGCCGTTATGACGGCTATTGCTTGCGCCTGTTCAACAAACTGTCCGAAGACCATTACTACCGCGCCTTCAGATTGATACCCGACAGGTAATAGCCATTCAAGTAATCACCCCGCCGCCAATAGAGAAGAGAGCAACATGGAGATAAAGGAACTGTTCATCAAGCCGATTGACCGCCCGATCAACGGGGTCATCAAAGCCGACCAATTGGATGCCGAAAGCATCTGGCAAGAATTGGAAGAATACGTTGTCACCAAACAGCTCACCGAATATTTTAGGAAGTTCTTCGATGCTTACCTGGCCGCCGCCGAACAGCCCCAAGACCCGACCATTACCGCCCGGATGGGTGTCTGGGTTTCCGGTTTCTTTGGTTCAGGGAAATCCCATTACATCAAAATCCTGTCTTATTTGCTGGAAAACCATGAGGCGGTTGACCCAAAAACCGGCCACCGTAAAAACGCCGCAGAGTTTTTTGACGACCATAAAATCAAAGACCCGCTACTGCTGGCGGACATCCACAGAGCCATTAAAGGGACTGCCGATGTCATCCTGTTTAACATTGATGCCAAAGCGGACGCCAAATCCGAACGCGACGCCATTGTCCAAGTGTTTCTGAGGGTGTTTAACGAAAAACTCGGGCTGTGTGGCGATGCCCCGCATATCGCTGAAATGGAGCGCTACCTGATTGCCAAAGGGGCTTACGGCACTTTCAAAAACCGCTTTCAAAGCCAAAACGGCAATACTTGGGAACAGCAACGCGATGCGGTGGACTTCCTGCGTGATGATGTGGTCGCCGCCTTGGCACAATCGCTCAACATGACGGAAGCATCTGCCGGACGTTGGTTTGACAACGCCCGAGACAGTTACCGCATTAACATTGAAGGCCTGGCAAAATTGGTGCGGGAGTATTTGCACAGCAAACCCGACGGTCATCGGGTCATTTTTCTCGCCGATGAGGTCGGGCAGTTTATTGGGGACAACACTCAGCTGATGCTGAGCCTGCAAACCATCGTGGAGCAGTTGGGCACGCTATGCCAAGGGCGTGCCTGGGTGATCGTCACCAGCCAAGAAGATATAGATGCCGCCATTGGCGGGACAAATAAGACCAAATCCCAAGATTTTTCCAAAATTCAGGCCCGCTTCCATACCCGCTTGTCCTTAGCCAGCTCCAACACCGACGAAGTCATTGGCGAGCGTTTGCTGTCCAAAACCGAAGAAGCCCATGTCGCCTTACGCGATGTCTACGCCCAAAAAGGCGACATTATCAACAACCAGCTGTCATTTCATGGCAATGCCGCCAACTTGCGGGGATTTAAGGATGCGGCTGAGTTTGTCGCCTTTTATCCGTTTACCCCTTACCAATTTCAGCTATTACAAAAAATCTTCGAATCGATCCGCAAAGTGGGGGCGACCGGCAAACATTTGTCACGCGGGGAACGTTCCTTATTGGATGCCTTCCAATCAGCGGCAGTGCAAAATGCTGGCAAGCCCATAAATGCCCTGATACCTTTATACGACTTTTATCCGTCCATCGACAGCTTTATTGACAGCATGGCCAAGAAGTCGATTGACCAAGCCCCTGATAATCCGGCGCTGGAACCCTACGACACCCAATTGCTTAAAGCGCTGTTCCTGATCCGCTACATCACAGAAACCATTAAGCCCACCATTGAAAATCTGGCGACGCTATGTCTTGAAGAAGTGGATGCCGACAAACTCAGCCTCAAACGCCGTATCCAGGAATCCCTGGCCCGGCTGGAGCAACAGCAACTGGTCAGCCGTAACGGCGACCACTGGTTTTTCCTGACCAATGAAGAGCGTGATGTCGCCAGGGAACTCGGCCATGTCGATGTGTCAGCCTCGGAACGGGCCCGTTTGCTGTCCGAACTGATATTTGAAGAAATCCTCCGTAGCCAAACCAAGGTGCGCCATCGAGACACCAAGGGCGACTATGAATTCAACCGCCTGCTGGATGGTGCCCCGTGGAAAACCGCTAACCATGCCCTGACGCTGGAAATACTCACGCCCTTAGGCGATGACTATGAAAAGATGCACGAATCCACCTGCATCTTACGCAGCACCGAATCGACAGGCCGGGCCATCCTCCGTATGGCGGAAGGGCAACGCCTTTATGAAGAGCTGACGCTGTACCTGCAAATTGAAAAATACATCATCAGCCCCAAGGCCGACCAAGCCACACCCTCATTAAAACGCATCCTGGCTGACCGTAAGGATGAAAACCGTGAGCGCAAATTGCGCCTGATAGAAGAACTCAGCAACCTGATGACGATAGGCGATTTTTATGTGCTAGGGCAAAAACCCGACATAAAAGCCGGATTACACCCCACCAGTTTGCTCGATGAACTGGTCAATTATTTGATTACCAATACCTACAAAAAACTACACTTTTTAAAACACCGCACACCATACCCTATCGCCGAAATCAAAGCCGTCCTTTCCGGCGATGACATCAAACCACTGTTGCAAGATGCCCAAAACGAAGCGCTCAACCCGCTGGCGGTCAACGAGCTACACCAATACCTGTTGCTGGCGGCCTCAGAAAAGCGCGTATTATTGGCCGATGTTATTGACCGTTTTACCGGCATTCCATGGGGCTGGAAACCGGAATGGGAGATTGTCTTGCTGATTGCTAGGCTTTACATGGCGGGTGAGATTAAATTGATGCTCGAAGGCGCTGACATTGAACCTAAAGCCGCCATAGACCCGTTGACCAAATCTGTCCGCTTTAAACAAGTTTCCCTGCTCAAACGTAAATCGGCGGATAGCGTCTCGCTCAAACGCGCACGCGACTTGCACCGTGAACTGTTTGCCAAATTGCCCAGGGAAGAGGAAGACGGCTTGGTCACGGATACCCGTGACAGTTTCACGCTCTGGCAAAACGAACTCAAAAACATCAGCCATGCGGCGGCGGGCAAATATCATCCCGGCAAAACTGTCATTGACCAAGCCCTTGCCAAGCTAGGCAAACAACTGGCGATCCGCGACAGTTACCAATTCATCGACACCTTCTTGGCGGGCAAGGATGATTGGCTGGATTTACGGGAAGACAGCCACGATGTCACCAGTTTCTACAAAACCCAACTGACAACCTGGCAACGTATGTCGGAGGCATTGACAAATTTTGCCGATAACCACGAAGCCTTGCAGCAAGACAGTAGTGCCGCCAACGCCCTCAAAGCGCTAAACGCCATCCGCGAAAATCCGGCGCCATACAGTCAGATCAACCACATCGCCCCTTTGCTCGGCACGCTTGAAACGGTCAACGGACGCTTGGCGGACAACGAACGGGAAGCGGCATTATTGGCCATAGAAACCAAACTGGCCGATTGTGACAGCGCCTTGGCGCAAATCCATGCCAGTGCCGATTTGCGTAACAAAACCCTATATCCACTGCAACAACTCAAGCTCAAGATTGCCGCACTGGTCAGCATCCCCCAAATCCGCTATCTGGCTGAACAAGCCAGCACGTTATTGGATGAAGCGATGGATAAGATTGCCGCCAGCCAAAAGCCACTGCCAGTTAGCAGTAAACAACCGGGCGCAAGCAGCACAGACAAGCCAAGCCATCACAGCGCGCCAAAACCTGTTAAAGTGGTTAATGCCCAAGCACTAAGCAGCAAAACCTATCTGGAAACCGAAGCGGAAGTGGACGCTTACCTTGCCAAGCTCAGGCAGGAACTGGTGGCGATCCTGCAACAAGGCAAAAAAGCCCGGATTCAATAATGACCGTCATAAACCCATTTTTACGGAGCTACCCATGAGTGCCATCCATCAGATTTATGAAGATGCCCCTGAATTTATCCCCATCCCAAAATCCATGCAGCATCATCGGCTTGAAGTCGTGCTGATGCCGCTGGATGAGGCTTCGCCTGCCAAACCAAGCCGCAAACGCACACCGCCACCACATTTTGCCGGACGTGTTAAGGAATTGGGCGATGTCATGAACACACTTTCTGCCGAGGACTGGGGTCTTACGGAATGATTGTGCTGGATACCCATATCTGGCATTGGTGGATCAATCAGATTCCCGACAAGTTGCCGCCAACGATTATTGAACTGATTGAACAGGCCGACGATGTTGCCTGTTTCAGCTGATTGGCCGTAACCGATAAAAGCCTTTTCGCCATCAACTCATGAACAAAGCCCAACTCAAAACCTACGCCCCACAAGCCCGTAAAGACTTTATCGCTGCCGTCACCGCCCGTGCTAACCGCATAGGGCTGGCGGAAAAAAACGGTCAACTGGACATAGCCACGGCGGAAAAAAACGGCGATTTCGTCATCATTGCCGGACAATCCTGGCCGTCCAAAATTAGCCGCCAACGCGACAAGCTGATTGCCCGCATACAAAAAGACGGCTTTAGCCAAACCATGGAAGCCGTCGCCTACACCTGGTTTAACCGTTTCGCCGCCTTGCGTTATATGGAAATCCACGACTACCTCAGCCACGGTTATCGCGCCCTGTCCAGTCGGGATGGCGGTTTGCCGGAACTGCTCAATGCAGCGGTGGAACTGGCACAAAACGGCGAACTGCCCGATCTGAACGCCGAACAAGCCATCGCGCTCAAACTGGCGGGCGACAAAGACGGCGAACTGTACCGCTTGGCCCTGATTGCCCAATGCAACGCCTTAGCCAAAGCCATGCCGTTTTTGTTTGAACGCATCGACAATGAAAGCGAACTGCTGCTGCCCGACAATTTATTGCTGACCGATTCGGTCATTGCCAAACTGGTTGCCGCTATCCCCGAACAAGATTGGCAGGCAGTGGAAATCATCGGCTGGCTGTACCAGTTTTACATTAGCGAGAAAAAAGACCAAGTCATCGGCAAAGTGGTTAAATCTGAGGACATCCCCGCCGCCACCCAACTTTTTACCCCCAATTGGATAGTCAAATACTTGGTGCAGAACAGCATCGGGCGCTTGTGGATGCTGGCAAATCCAGATTCAAATTTAAACCAGCACTGGGATTATTACATTGAACCTGCCGAGCAAACGCCTGAAGTACAAGCGCAACTGGATGAATTGATAAACCAACGAATGTCCGAATAGGAGAACCTTATGCACACACTAGAATTAGACGATACTACTTACGAAAGACTGATGAAATATGCTGAGCAAGCAGGTAAAACCCCCTCTCAATGGCTACAAGAACTCATTGCACAAGTTCAAAATAAATCACGTCCTGTTAGTTTGGCTAAAGGTATTCCCTTGCCTGATGCCTTGATTCGTGGAGGGCGCGATGCGGGGGATGATGGTTTGTATCGGAACGACAAAGGCGAACCGATGACCGCTGGAAGTCAAAACTTCCCTGACCTGTCAGAATGTCGAGAAAGTTTGTTGCTTTCAGATGCCTTTTTTGAATCACTCGAAAACATAGAAAAACCACGTTCACTTTTGGAACTCATCGGCAAAGGAAAAGGCTGCTTCAAAAGCGCGGCTGAAATTGATGCGTTTATTCGTGAGGAGCGAGATGCGTGGGAAAAATAAGACAAAGTTTGCAAGGTAAAAAAGTTTATTTTGACGCAAACATTTTTATTTATACCCTCGAAGCCGTTGAGCCTTGGGATGTTCAACTCAATGATGTTTTTTCTGGTTTGCTCGCGGGAGAATTCACGGCTGTAACTAGCAGTTTAAGTTTGACCGAATGTTTAATTTTGCCTTTTCGACGCAATAACATGGAATTAGTGAAAACGTTTCGGGAAGCTATATTGCCTAGTTATTATTTGGACGTTGTACCCATTAGCGACAAAATTTTACTGTCAACGGCAAACATCCGCGCACAAAAAAATCTAAAACTCCCTGATGCCATTCACGCCGCCACTGCCTTAACACAAAAATGCACCACTCTTCTTACCAATGACGAGGGTTTTAAGCGTGTACCCAATATCGACGTGTTGTTATTGTCTGACTGGATAACCCAATCATGCTAAACCCCGAAACCATCAAGAGTTTAGACCCCGCCTGTGGCAGCGGGCACATCCTGGTGGAAGCCTACGACCTATTAAAAGCCATCTATCTGGAACGCGGCTACCCGCTCCGCAGCATCCCCCGCCTGATTTTGGAAAAAAACCTCTATGGCTTGGACATCGACGACCGCGCCGCGCAACTGGCGGGCTTTGCCTTGCTGATGAAAGCCCGCGCCGATGACCGGCGTTTGCTGGAAAACCCGCCCCAACTCAATGTGCTGGCGATCCAAGCCACTAACAACCTGAATGTGCCGCAGCTATGGCAACAACTGGACCTGAACCGCCACAGCCAACTCGGCACCACCAGCTCCTTGTTTGCCGACCCGCAAACCGACCTGACCCAAGCCATTGATGACAGCCAATACCAGCTCATCAACAACACGCTGGCCTTGTTTGCACAAGCGCAAACGCTGGGTTCATTGATCCAAATCCCTGCCGGACACCTTGAGCCTTTGCAAGAGCTATTGGCACAATGCCAAACCTTGGCAAGACTAGGCGACAACTTCCAAAAAACCGCCGCCACCACCTTACTGCCATTTATCCGGCAAGCGGTCATATTGGCGATGCAGTATGATGCAGTGATGGCGAATCCGCCGTATATGGGTAATAAATACCTAACTCCGCTGCTTAAATCCTATTTAAAAGCCAATTACAAAGGATTTGAAAAAGACTTTTTTTCAGCTTTCATGATGCGGAATTTATTGTTCACTAAGAATACTGGTCAACTCGGCTTCATGACACCATTTGTTTGGATGTTCATTTCATCTTATGAAAATTTAAGAAACATATTTATTAGTCCGTAGTAAGGTTAAAACCAC
Source organism: uncultured Methylococcaceae bacterium (assembly GCA_903927955.1). Lineage (GTDB taxonomy): Bacteria > Pseudomonadota > Gammaproteobacteria > Methylococcales > Methylomonadaceae > Methylovulum. The sequence continues at coordinate 62,768 of CAIYOW010000016.1, forward strand.
CGACTTTTAGTCGGTCAGATTTATCTATGATTTTTTGACGTATGATATTGCCCTGAGTTGAAAAGTAGGGGGGGGCTATGGATTACCGTTATGGAAGCCATACAGTATTTA
>CAIYOW010000017.1 GCA_903927955.1 uncultured Methylococcaceae bacterium
AAGCCCCGCCCAGGCTATAACCTTTCAAGCCCAGTTCTTCAATCAGTTGCGCGGCATATTGGCCGGGCGGGTTGATGAACACTGAGCCGCAACTGGGTTGGTTGGTGGGTTGGGTTTTGGCGCGTTGCTCCAACAAACCTTTTATTTTTTTTATGCTTTCAGCGGCATCACCTGGCTGTAATTGCAAATGGGCAGCCAAAAACCATTCATCCTCAAAACCTTTGGCAGAGCGGTAGCTGATTTTAAAATCAGTCGGCTGGCGCACGGTTACGATACCATTGACTGCCAGCATTTCGACACGGTTGACAATAGGCCAAGTTTCTCCGCCAAATGCGCCAGCATTCATTTTCAATGCACCGCCCATGGTGCCAGGGATACCCGCCAAGAATTCAGCGCCTGCCAAATCTAGTTCGCTGCAAAAACGTGCAACATGGGCGCACGGCACACCTGCTTCAACATATACTGTACCGTCTTCGGCAACAGCCATCTGTTTTAATCTGCTTTTGGTGTTTATCACCGTGCCTCGGATGCCGCCGTCCCTGACCAATAGGTTGCTGCCCAGCCCCATCCAAAATATCGGCTCAGCAGATGGCAATAGCTTTATAAATTCAATCAAATCGTTTTTGTCAAACGGTATGTACAGGCGGTCGGCCTTGCCGCCCACCCGCCAACTGGTGTATTTCGCCAATTTTTCATCCAGCAACAGTTGCCCTTTCACCGCTAGCCCACCAACGCTTCTGCCAACAAGTTTGGTAGTTGCGTGGCAATTTGCCCGACATTGCCAGCACCCAGCGTTAAAACCACATCATCCGCTTTTAAAATACTGACCAGGATTTTCGGCAATTCATCCCAGCTTTCTATAAACACCGGATCAACTTGTCCCCGCACCCTTATCGCCCGGCTTAAAGCCCGGCCATCGGCTCCAGGAATAGCGGTTTCTCCAGCGGAGTAGACTTCCGCCAATATCAGCACGTCTACTGTGGACAGTACATGGACAAAATCCTCGAACAAGTCACGGGTTCTAGTATAGCGGTGCGGCTGAAAAATAACGACGGCGCGGCGGCTTGGCCATGCCTGGCGCATGGCTTCAAAAGTCGCCGCCATTTCGCGGGGGTGATGCCCGTAGTCATCCACCAAAGTTACCCGGCCTTCTGCCAGCGGCGCATCACCATTAATTTGAAAACGTCGGCCCACACCGGTAAACGCCAGTAGGCTGCGTTTAATGGCAGCATCTTCAACATTTATTTTGGTAGCCACAGCAATGGCAGCCAGTGCGTTCAGCATGTTGTGCCAGCCCGGCATGTTCAAGGTCACTGCCAACGGAGGGTAATTGCCTCGGCGAATGACAGTAAATGAGGTTTGCATACCTTGTTGGCAGACATCAATAGCACGGACATCAGCGTCTGGATGAACACCATAAGTCATTGTTGGTTTGGAGATGTGTGGCAATATGGCTTGCACACCTTCATCATCCAGACATAACACTGCCAAGCCATAAAAAGGCAAGTGATGTAAAAACTCCAAAAAAGTCTCTTTTAAACGCTGATAGCAGTTTTGGTAAGTTGCCATGTGATCTTGGTCGATATTCGTGACAATGGCGATCATCGGCTGCAAATACAAAAAAGATGCGTCGCTTTCATCGGCTTCTGCCACCAGATAATTGCTAAGACCCAGTTTGGCATTGCTACCGGCACTGTTCAGCCGGCCACCAATGACAAAAGTGGGGTCTAAGCCACCCTCTGCCAATAGGCTGGCAGTCAGGCTGGTTGTGGTCGTTTTGCCGTGTGTGCCCGCAACCGCTATGCCGAAACGAAAACGCATCAGCTCTGCCAACATTTCTGCCCGCGGGATGATGGGGATGCGTTTCAGGGCAGCCTCTTCCACTTCTACATTAGTATGGTCAACCGCGCTGGAGACCACCAGCACATCAGCCTCTATGATATTTTCACGCCGATGGCCAATGTGGATGGTCACCCCTAAGTCTGCCAGGCGTTGCGTGACAGGGCTGTCTTTGATATCCGAACCGGATATCTGATAGCCTAAATTGGCCAGCACTTCGGCAATGCCGCTCATCCCTGTGCCGCCAATCCCGACAAAATGGATATGATCGATATTGCCTAACACGGCAGCAATCAAACGGGTAGAAAGGGTGTTTTTTGGAAAATTCATGCACTTGCCTCTGTTATACAGGCTGCCGCCACAGCAGCAGTCGCGTCTAGTCGGGCGCATCGTTGGGCGGCTTGTGACATAGCTGCCAAGTTTTCCCTTACCGTTTGTATCTGAGTAACTAAGTTGGTCGTATCCAAGTCTTTTTGTAATATTGTCACGCTAGCATTGGCCTCGCCCAAGAATTTCGCATTGGCGACTTGATGGTCGTCAATGGCATTGGGCAGTGGAATGAATATAGCCGGTACGCCCATGGCAGCCACTTCGCTGACCGTCATTGCGCCAGCACGGCAGATGACTAAATCGGCCCATTGATACGCGGCTGCCATGTCGGTGATAAAGGCCTGCACATCGGCGGTCACTGCCAATTCCGCGTAGCGTTGGGTCACTTGTGCCTGCATGGCTGTACCCGTTTGGTGTGTGACGACGGCATCTTTGATCTGTGCCAGTGCTTCAGGCAGTGCATTGTTGAGTGCTTGTGCCCCTTGGCTGCCGCCCACCACTAACACATTCAAGCCATTATGGTCGGTTTTTAGGGTGGCTAATTCGGCTTGTCGCATAAATTGTTTACGCAGCGGATTGCCGGTGCATTGGGCCTTGATTTTTTTGTTAAAACTGTCGGGAAATGCCTCCAGTACCCGTTGCGCAAATTTGGCCAGCCAGCGGTTAGTGGTGCCGGGTACGCGGTTTTGTTCATGGATAACCAAGGGAATGCCCAGCAATTTCGCCATTAAACCACCAGGGCCTGCAACAAAGCCGCCCATGCCCAATACTACATCCGGTTTGCGGCGGCGTAATATGACCCAAGCTTGCAGACAAGCTTTCAGCAACAAAAACACCGCTTTTAGCTTCGCCACCCAGCCTTTGCCTCTGACCCCAGCCACCGGTAACCAATCAATGGCAATACCCTGTTCGGGCACCACCCTGCTTTCCAGACCTTTGCGCGTGCCTAGCCAGCTGACTTGCCAGTTCTGATCAATTAAGTATTGGGCGACGGCGAGCGCGGGGAATACATGCCCGCCAGTGCCTCCCGCCATGATGACTATCGATTTGCCCATGCCCCAAACCTTTTTTTAGGTGAACTGGCGTTAAGTTCGGCAGTTTCGCTATGCACCCGAAATAATAATGCCAGTGCGCAGCACATGCTGATCATGCTGCCGCCGCCATAACTCATTAGTGGCAAGGTCAAGCCTTTTGTAGGTAATATCCCCATGTTCACGCCCATATTTACGAAGGCCTGAAAAGCAAACCAAATACCTATACCGTAAGATAAATAGGCTGAAAATTTCTGCCCGGCCATTTCGGCGGCTTGGGCAATGGCAAAAGTCCGCCAAACCAGTGCGGCAAAAAGGGTAATCACCATCATTACCCCCATAAATCCTAGCTCTTCACCGATGACCGAAAATATAAAATCGGTATGGGCCTCCGGCAAATAAAACATTTTTTGTACGCCACTGCCAAGACCAACGCCCAGCCATTCGCCGCGTCCGATGGCAACAAGCGCATTTAACAATTGATAGTCAGTGCCCTTAGGATCGTCGAATGGGTTCATAAAGCTGGTGACCCGCAATTTGCGATACTCGGAACTAAAAATTATAATTGCCGCTGCCGCCCCTAAGATTAAAAACAATAAAATAAATTGCGACAATTGGGCGCCAGCCAAAAACATGATGCCCATGGCGATGATAATCAGCACCACTGAAGAGCCAAAATCTGGTTCCAATAGCAGTAAGCCACACGCTATGCCAAATAGCAGTAGCGGCTTTATCAAGCTAAAAGTTGATTTACGGATTGATTGATGATGGCGAGTGATATAACCTGCCATGTAAATCACAGCAAAAAATTTCATCAATTCGGATACTTGAATATTAAGCCCGGCAATTTTTAACCAGCGTCTACTGCCGTTGACTTCAACACCTAAACCGGGTATTAGCACCACTATCAATAATAACAGGCCAATACCAAACAACAGGCCACCCCGCTTTTCCCAAACCTGCATCGGGATTTTCTTGGCAATGACATACCCTAATACCATACCTATTCCGATATGCGCCAGTTGTTTGAAAATATCATGTTGAAAGGGTGCTGCCAATAGCGGATCAAACAAATTACCGCTTTCTTTGTTGACCGCCCAATGTAAAGATGAAGAGGCCACCATTACATAACCAAATGCTATTATAGAAGCACTGATCAGTGCCAGTAGGCCATCAAAATGAAAAAATTCTTTATTTGCTGGTTTTATGACGCGGCTCATCGGGCGAGCTCCATGACGGCTTTGACAAACTTGTTGCCACGGTCTTGATAGTTTTTAAATTGGTCTAAACTTGCGCAAGCGGGTGACAGCAGCACACTGTCTCCTGTTTTTGCCAATGAGGCGGCAATTTTTACCGCCTCATTCATGTTGCTGGCGGAATAGACGGGCACACAACCTGCCAAGGCTTGTTCTATCAATGGCGCGTCCTTACCCATTAACACCACACTTTTGGCTTTGGCATAGATCACTGGTCTGAGTTCGTTCATATCCGCACCTTTGGCTTCGCCACCGGCGATCAGGATAACTTTGTCCTGATAACCTTCCAATGCGGCAACACAAGCGCCAATATTGGTTGCTTTGGAGTCGTTTATCCAGGTGATACCACGGATATCAGCGACTTTTTGCATCCGGTGTTCCAATCCTTTGAAGTTACGCAAGGCATGGCACATGGCTTGGCTGTCTAGCCCCACTGCCGTACCTAAGGCCAATGCCGCCAAGGCATTGGCGGCATTGTGGCGGCCTTCCAGAGGCAACGAGGCGAGTGTCATTAATGGCGTTGACCCTTGCATCAGGTATTCCGTATCGCCGTGCTGGGCCAGATGGAAATCGGCGGGCTTTTTAATGGAGAATGTCAGTGTGTTTCGGTCCGGTTCAAGCATGTCGGACACTAAGGGGTCATCGGCGTTGATAACCATTGCACCATTGCCAGAGAATATACGTTTTTTCTGTGTGGCATAATCCGCTATGCTGCTATGCCTGTCCAGATGATCGGCACTGATGTTTAATACCGTTGCAGCAGCGGCGTTTAATGCCGAGGTGCGTTCCAATTGAAAACTGGATAATTCTATGACATAAAGTTGTGCTTGTTGGTTTAGCAAATCTAATGCCGGAATGCCCAGATTGCCGCCAATAGCGACCCGCAAACCTGCCGCCGCCGCCATTTCACCCAGCATGGTGGTGACAGTGCTTTTGCCGTTGGAGCCGGTCACACCGATTATCGGCGCATCATCCGAACAGGCGAACAAGTCTATATCGCTGACAATTTTAGTGCCATTGGCAATCGCTTTAATGATCGCTTTTTCGTTTAATGCAATCCCGGGGCTAACCACCAGATGGGTGGACACTTTAAATGCAGGTTCATCAAAGCCACCTGTGAATACCGGTGTGTCCGGCATCATTTCAAAAAACTCTTGCAATAGTGGCGGGTTAGGGCGGCTATCGGTAATGGCAAACTTAAATCCCAGCTTGCGTAAAAAATGCGCGACCGAAATGCCGGTGCTGCCTATGCCGACCACCAGCACCTTAGACGTTTGGGGGTCTAAGGCAAAATGCGCTTTTAAATTTTGTAGAATGAGGGGCGTGTCCATATTTACCTCAGCTTAAGTGTGGCGAGACCAATCAGCACTAATATGATAGTGATGATCCAAAACCGGACAATCACCCGAGGTTCAGGCCAGCCTTTCAATTCGAAATGATGATGGATGGGGGCCATTTTAAATACCCGTTTGCCGGTGGTTTTGAAGGACACTACTTGAATAATCACTGACAAGGTTTCCATGACAAATACGCCCCCCATAATGACCAGCACCATTTCTTGCCGTACCAATACCGCCAGCACACCTAAGGCGGCACCCAGCGCCAAAGCGCCCACATCCCCCATAAACACCATGGCGGGGTAGGTGTTAAACCATAAAAAACCCAGTCCTGCACCGATTAAAGCGGCGCAAAAAACAATCAGTTCACCGGCATTAGGCAAGTAAGGTATGGACAAATATTCCGCAAAAGCCACATGACCGGATAGGTACGCAAATATGCTTAACCCAGCGGCAACCATGACGGTCGGCATAATGGCAAGACCATCTAAACCATCGGTCAGGTTGACCGCGTTGCTAGTGCCAACAATCACAAAATATGTTAGCACCACATACATCCAGCCCATATCAATCATGACATCTTTAAAAAATGGCAGGATAAATTGGGTTTCCGCAGGCAACACGGCGGTTTTGTAGAGGAACACGGCTGCAGCCATGCCAATCAGCGATTGCCCTAAATATTTGGCTTTTGCTGATAAACCGTCGCTATTGCGTTTGATCACTTTTTTATAGTCATCCAAGAAGCCGATGACACCATAACCCAGCGTTACCAGCAGTATGACCCAAATATATCGGTTGCTTAGATCTGCCCAAAGCAACGTGCTTAACGCGATGGCAATCAAAATCAACGTGCCACCCATAGTTGGGGTGCCTGATTTTTGGTAATGGGATTGGGGGCCCAGTTCGCGGATGCTCTGGCCAATTTTCTTGACACTCAGTTTGTCAATCATCATGGGGCCAATCCATAAGGAAATGCCCAAAGAGGTTAGTACGCCCAGAATGGCGCGGAAAGTTAGGTAGTGGAACACCCTAAAGCCACCATCAAAACGCATCAAGTATTCTGTCAAATAAAGTAACATGGTTTAAATCCTGAAATTATCCACCAGAGCCGCCACTACATTTTCCATGTGTTGCGCCCTTGAGCCTTTTATTAAAATTGTTTCCGTGCCGGTGATTTCCTGTTGTAATGCGGCAATTAAAGCTTGCTGGTCAGGGTAATGGCTTGCACCTGTGCCAAAAGCAGCCACGGTATGCCGACAATCATCCCCTACGGCAAAGACACGCTCTACGCCACTGGCTTTAATCAGCGGTGCCAATGCGGCGTGCAATTTGGCACTGTCTTCCCCTAGTTCACCAAACATGCCCAATACTAACCAAGGCCGCCCCTGGCAACTGGCTAATACATCTAGGCCTACTTTCAGCGAAGAAGCGTTTGCGTTATAGGAGTCGTCAATGATGATGTTGCCAAGACGGCCTATTAATGGCTGCAGCCGCCCTGTCACACATTTGACGCGCGCTAGGCCTTCGGCAATTTGCTCAAGGCTTAACCCTAAAGCCAATGCCGCAGCGGCAGCAGCCAAAGCATTCATGACATTGTGCTGGCCCGCCAACGGCAAATGGATGGTTATTTGTCCTCGCGGGCAAACCAGCTGAAAGCGGGTTAAAAACGCGTTATTGCTTATTTCGCTATGTATATCCAATGGGTAGATATCGGCCTTGCTTTCCCAACCAAAAGACAAAATTTTTCTTGCTCCAGCCAAACCTTTCCAATAATTAAAATAGTGGTCGCTGTCGTTAAGGACCGCTATGCCTTCTGCCTTAAGGGTTTGTATAATCTCACCCTTGGCCCTGGCAACACCGTCTAGGCTGCCAAAACCTTGCAAATGTGCAGCCCCGGCATTATTCAAAATCACCACGTCGGCTTGGGCATAGCGGCTGGTGTAAGCTATTTCCCCACGGTGGTTAGCCCCCATTTCTATGACGGCATAGCGATGCGTATCATGTATGCGCATCAAGGTGAGAGGTACGCCAATGTCGTTATTCAGGTTGCCTTGAGTGAATAAGGTGTTGCCAGCGGTGGCTAAAATGGCAGCGGTCATTTCCTTGACGGTCGTTTTGCCGTTGCTGCCGGTGATGCCCACTACTTGCACATCAGCTTTGTTGCGCCATGCCCCCGCTATTTGCGCCAAAGCCAGACGGGTGTCGGCCACCACAATGTGCGGTATGTCGGCATGGAAGCCAGCATGGATAATGGCTGCCTGGGCACCCGCTTGTTGGGCTTGGCAAATAAAGTTGTTGCCGTCAAAAAACTCACCTTTGATGGCAATATAGAGTTGCCCGGGTTGGAGGCTGCGCGTATCAATGCCCAAGGATGATACTGCAAGGTCTTCACCGTATCGTTGCCCTGAAGTTATGGCGGCAATTTCACTTAGCAAGAGGTTCATGGCTAAAACGGTGGCATTGGGTTGGCAGCATGGCAATCGGTTGCCTTGACTGGATACGCTTGGTTGCTGGCCAAGCAGCGGATCACGGTATCCCGGTCGCTAAACGGGTGGTAAGTGCCATTAATTTCTTGATAATTTTCGTGGCCTTTACCGGCGATCAGCACATAATCTGCGGCATCCGCGTGGCTTATCGCATGGGCAATGGCTTGGGCGCGGTCGGCTATTACCTGCGCTTTGCCCATTTTGCAGCCTGCCAAAATATCGGCAATGATCGCTTGCGGGTTTTCAAAGCGCGGGTTGTCGTCAGTGACAATAATATGATCTGCCCAGTTTTCGGCTATTTTGCCCATTTCGGCACGTTTTCCGGCATCACGGTTGCCGCCACAGCCAAATACCAGCCATAAGGCATTGCCATTGTGTTGGCGTAGGCTGGCTAATGCTTTATCCAAGGCATCAGGGGTATGGGCATAATCTATAAACACGGTGGGCTGGCCCGGTTTTCCAAAACGCTCCATACGACCGGCAATGGGCTTTAATTGTGCCAGCCGTGCAATTGCCGTTGTGAATGGCACAGCCGTTGCCAAGGCCACTGCCAGCACACATAAAGCGTTGGCGATGTTGTAGTCGCCATACAGCGGCAGCGAAACCTTTGCGGTATGATCACGCCAACTGATACAAAAGCCAATGCCATCTGCCTGATGGGTGATGTTTTCCGCCAGCAAGCGTTCGCCTTTCGGCGGTTTTCGACCTGTTTGGCTAATACCCCACAGCATCGTATGGGCGGGTAGGGTAGAAACCACTTGGTCACTGTAGGGGTCATCTAAATTCACCACTGCAAAGCTAAGTTCAGGTTTTGCAAACAAGGCCAACTTGGCTTGCAGATAAGCATCCATAGTCAGATGGTAATCTAAGTGGTCGCGGCTGAAGTTGGTGAACACAGCGCCTTTAAAGGTGATGCCGTTTACCCTGCCTTGATCCAAACCATGTGAGGACACCTCCAAGACCACCGTTTGGTTGTGCTGTTTTGCCAGTTCCGCCAGCATGGTTTGCAAGGCCAGCGCGTCGGGTGTGGTGTTGGCGGTTTTGCTGAGCTGCCCAAAGGGACCCCAGCCGAGCGTGCCAATAACACCACAATTATCCAGCAGTTGGCCTAAAAAATGGCTACAGGATGTTTTGCCGTTGGTGCCGGTAATGCCAATAACGTTGAGATGGCGGGACGGTTGCCCATAAAAACGCGACGCAATCAGTCCTAACGATTTATCCAAGCTATTAATGGCTATGACAGGCACATCAAGTTGTCCGGCAAAATTTTTCAGTAAATCAGCCCCCCCCTTTTGCGGGTCGAACAATAATGCCGTAGTGCCATTGTCTATCGCTTGCTGAAGATGCGACAAGCCATGTTGTTGTGAGCCTGCCAAGGCAATAAAGGCATTGCCGGGCTGCAATTTTCGGCTATCCAGAGCCAAGCCATTGATCAAGCAATCATTGTTCGAGCCACTAAGCTCCGCTAATCCATCAAGCAAGTCTCTCAACATCATGGCTTGGTGTAGTGGTTTTGGGTCAGTAATACAGGCATGGTTTCTTGCTTATCGGGTGTCACAGCCAAAATACGCATGGCGCCTGCCATCACCCGTGCAAATACAGGGGCTGCGACTTTGCCGCCATAGTATTCGCCCGCATGGGGTTCATCAATCATGACCACCGCTATTAATCGGGGGTTTTTGGCGGGTATCATCCCTGCAAACACTGAGAAATAGCTGTTTTCGGTGTAGCCATGAGCCCCCGCTTTTTTTGCCGTGCCGGTTTTGCCTGCCACAGTGTAACCGTCAACCCGTGCTTCGGGGGCGGTGCCTTCTTTGGAAACGACATGCTCCATCATCGCCCTTACGTTTCGGGCCGTTTGCGGAGAAAACACCCGCACCGGTGGTTCTATATAGGTGTCATCGTTATCATCCCGCTTTAAAATGGACACTGAATGCAACATGCCATCATTAGCCAGGGCGGTGTAGGCGCGGGCCAATTGCAAAGCTGATGTATTAAAGCCGTAACCAAACGCATGCACGGCACGGTCAAAATCTTTCCAGTGGTGGTAATCGCTCAATTTGCCTCTGACCTCCCCCTCAAAGCCTGAACCTGGTTTGATGCCAAAACCTAGTCGTTGATAGGTTGAATGCTGATATTGGGGTGGCATCCGCAAAGCCATTTGGCTTACGGCGATATTACTGGAATGTTTGATGACACCCGTCAAATCCATTGAGCCGTGGTTGCTGGTATCTCTTACGGTATGGTTGCCAATTTGAAACGTACCGTGGGTATGAAAAATATCATTGTAGCTAATGTAATGACCATCCAAAGCCGCAGCAACTATGAAGGGCTTGACGGTTGAGCCGGGTTCAAACACTTCGGTGATGGCGCGGTTTCGATAGAGGTTTTCTTGTAGCTCGCTTCGGTTATTAGGGTTAAACTGTGGCTGGTTGGCGCAGGCTAAAATTTCGCCGGTTTTGGCATCTAAGATGACCATAGTGCCAGCTTTGGCGTGATTAGCTGTTACTGCCCGCTGTAGTTCCCGGTATGCCAAGTATTGGAGGCGCTGGTCGATGCTCAATTCAATATCTTGACCGTCGATAGGTGCTTGTACGCTTTCAATGTCATCAATGATGCGCCGTTGACCATCGAGCAGCACTTTCTTTTTACCGGGTGTGCCTTTGAGGCGCTGTTCATAACCCGCTTCCATGCCCGCTAAGCCAATGTCGATGTCATCCTTTCTGTCCATTTCTTTATTATCGTCACCTTTTTTTGGTGGGCGTCCTGTAAAACCGACCAAATGCCCCGATACGGATTCGGTTGGATAAAAACGTTTGGATTCCTGACGGATAGTTACAGCCAATAGCCCCAGGCTTTTTATTTGTGTGGCTCTTTCAGGGTCAATATTTTTAGCCAAGACATAAAAATGATTATCTTTAAAATTCTTATTAATCGCATGTTCTTTAACCAACTTGGCGATGTGTCCTTTAGGCAGTTGCAATAATGTTTCCATTGAGGCAATTCCGTTGGCTTTTTCAATTTTATATTTTGACACCTCCGCCGCTTGTTGCTCGCCAGTCAATTTTGAGTGCTGTTCTTTTCTCTTTTTAAGTTCCCGTTGGCGGATTAAAAATAGTTCATGTTCAGTCAGCTGCTCCGAACCTAATGCAGAGGGGTCTATGACAATAGTTTCAACGACGGTGCTGACCGCCAAAGGATTACCGTTTCTGTCTTTGATCATGCCGCGGTGGGCGGGCAATTCAACCACGCTGACCTGTTTGGCTTCACCTATTTCTATGTAATGCTGTTTGTCCAGCACTTGTAAAAAAAATGCCCGACTAATAAGTACGCACATGCCCGCCAACATTATGGCGGTCAGAAACCTCCGCCTGGCGGTAAAATCGTCTTTGGCGGCTGCGGTCATTTTTTTTGCATGGAAAACGTTCATTTAGGCTTCACATAAATAATATTTTCACGGGATGGCATGACTAGCTTCAGCTTGTCCACCGCATTGCGTTCTATTTTGTTCTGATCGGTTAGGGTCGTGACATCCAGCTGCAATTGCCGCCATTCAACGTTTGATTGGTCTAATCCTTTTTTTTGCTTTTGTATTTCCAAAAACAAAAGCCGGTATCTGTATTGGCTGTATATGACAGCCATTGCCGAACCCAAAACGACCAGCATTAAGCAGCCCACTAGGCAAATCCGCCATACCATCATGTCACACCCGCTCCGCCACACGCATAACCGCGCTTCGTGAGCGGGCATTAATGGCGATTTCACTTGGACTTGCTTTGATAGCCTTGCCCACTTTTTTCAAAGCTCCTTTGTCTCGGTCTACTTCTTTAATGGGCAGTTTGCCCAAGTTGAATTTATTGCCTGATTCATCACGGATAAATCGTTTGACTATGCGGTCTTCCAGAGAATGGAATGAAATGACCACCAAGCGGCCTTGTGGCTTCAGTACTTGCACGGATTGCTGCAAGGCTGCCGCCAACTCATCCAGTTCGTGATTAACTGCTATGCGAATCGCTTGAAAAGTGCGTGTTGCAGGGTGCTTATGTTGTTCCTTAATGGGCACGGTGTCCTCAACCAGTTTTGCCAGCTCTAGCGTGGTTTTAATGGGGGCATTGATTCTGCGCTCAATGATTGCGGCGGCAATTCTCCTGGCAAAGCGCTCTTCGCCGAAATCAAACAGCACCTTGACCAAGGTTTTTTCGTCAACAGTTGCCAGCCAATCTTGGGCGGACAGACCGGTTGTGCAGTCCATACGCATATCCAATGCCCCGTTGCGCATAAAGCTAAATCCCCTTTCCGGTGTGTCCAATTGCGGGGATGAAACGCCCAAGTCCAATAATATGCCGTCGACCTGTCCAGTCAGCCCGGCTTTTTCAATTTCGTCAGCCATGCTGGAAAACCAGCAATGTGATAATGTGAATCGGTTGTCCTTGTTTAAGGTGCTGGCGTATTCTGAGCAGATGGCATCACTATCCCGATCGAAAGCCAGTAAGCGCCCTTCAGCCCCCAATTGCCCGAGAATGGCTTGGCTGTGACCGCCGCGACCAAAGGTGCAGTCAAGATAAATGCCGTTTGCCGCTATTGCTAAATGCCGCAATGTTTCCGCCAGCATGACCGGTTGATGTTCCATTTTAGGCACCGTTATCAGAAAGACAGGTTGCCCAGTTCTGCGAGCCCCTCATCCGAGCCTTCGCCATTGAAAAAGTCGTTTTCTTTGGCAGTGAACGCCTCTTCGTTCCAAACCTCAAATTTTTCGCCCAAGCCTACCAGAACAATTTTTTTGTCCATTTGCGCATGTTTTCTGAGTTTTTCGGGCAATAGCAGCCTGCCTTGGCTATCCATTTCGCATTCTGTGCCATTGCCAATAAAGAAGCGCTTTAGATTGATGGCGGTAGGGTTAAGTGTGGGCAGGGCATTGATAGTTTTTTCTATCCGTTCCCATTCGGTTTCGGGATAAAGCCACAAGCAGCCTTTTTCGCTGGCGCAGCGCTGGTCCATAGCGATGCTCACGACCAGTTTACGGTTACAAATTAGCTGCAATTCATCACGGTACTTGGTCGGAATTGCAAAGCGGCCTTTGTCGTCGAGATTGATTGAATTTGTGCCGCGAAACAAAATGCTTCTCCACTGCCGCCATAAAAAACCAAATTAGTGCAAAATACGCCATTATTTTCCATTTGTCGCCACTATAGAGTTATGCGGCTTGATAGTCAAGAGGCTTTTTAGATGGAATCTTGCTTTTTTGACAATGACTTAGCAGATTTTTGCTGGGGTAACCCTAGGGGCGCGACAAGGCAGGGCAAATCTTATTGTTTTTCAAAATGTTGAATTATTTGTAACGGTCTTGCGTTGGCGGACGTGTCTAGGTGTGGTTGCGTCCGAAGGCAAGAAAAACTTGGGTTGATAGGGTAAGTGCGGTGTGGCGGGAATAAATGGGGAGTAAATCTGTAGGTAAAACAAAGGCAAATAAGAAAAAGAAAGAGTTGGCCTGTAAGCCGGGTTCTGTCGAGAACAGCCATTCATCTAGGCCGCAAGTCACCCTGCGGCTCAAGCAATCTACCCGGGAACCGCGCGGGCCACGCGTCTGTCCCCCTATTTGATCTTGCTCCGGGTGGGGTTTGCCATGCCACTTCTGTTACCAGTCGCGCGGTGCGCTCTTACCGCACCTTTTCACCCTTACCAACCTTGCGGCGGCGGTTTATTTTCTGCGGCACTTTCCGTAGGCTCGCGCCTCCCAGGCGTTACCTGGCACCCTGCCCAGTGGAGCCCGGACTTTCCTCCATTTTATCAAGCGATAAAACAGCGGCTGTCCAGCCAACTCTTTCAGTTACACACTATAACACAGTCAATCGGCCAAAATCAGCGGGGCGATTATTTCAAAGCCAAGCCGTATTGTTTCGCATCGGTGCTTTGTATGTCCAGAGCGGCTTGGTAGAGCAGTTTTTTTCTAGCCCCAGTAATTTTGGCGGCTAAGCTGGCGGCGGTTTTTATTGAGCATTCTTGCATTAATATGCGTAGAATTTTGTCGTGTTCAGGGCTTATCGCAGCTTCGTCCTTATTTTCAGCCGCAGCGTCGACGATCACCACAAACTCGCCTTTGCGCATGTTTTCATCTTGGGCAACCAGTGCCAGTGCGTCCGCCAAATGCGCTTTGACAATTGTTTCATGCAGTTTAGTCATCTCCCGGGCGATTACAATCGTGCGGTCGGGCGGTAAAATCTCCGCCATGTCAGTAAGCGATGCCAAAATGCGGTGGCTAGACTCATAAAATACCCAAGTCATAGGCCATATTGCCCGTTCGCTAAAAAAGGCTTTGCGTGCCGAGGAGGTGCGGGGGGCGAAACCCTCAAAGCAAAATCGGCTGACTGGTAGACCGGCGGCCGACAATGCGGCAATCAGTGCGCATGCGCCCGGAATCGGCACGACTTCAACACCGGCATCTTTGGCCATTTTTACCAGTGGCATTCCGGGATCGCTTAATAAAGGTGTTCCGGCATCGGACACTAAAGCTATAGAGCTGCCTTGGCGCAGTTTTTGTAGGATATTTGCCGATGCGGTTTCTTCGTTGTGCTGATGCAGTGCTACGGTCTTGTTGGTTATGCCGTAATGTTGCAGCAGCATTTTTACATGCCGCGTATCTTCGGCGGCGATCATATCCACTTGTTTTAATGTTTCGGCTGCCCGGAGGCTTAAGTCCGCCAAGTTGCCGATAGGGGTGGCAACCACGTAAAGTTTGCCCGGTTCAGTTACCATTGTGTTTTGCCTGCTTGATTACATTGATTGAATTATATGCCTTTTCGAAACCCCGAAAGCAACACCGCCCATTTGGTCAGCGGCAAGAATGCCGAAGACACCGCCTATCAATTTTTGCTCGAACGAGGGCTAGAGCCGGTTGACCGCAATTTTCGTTGCAAGCAGGGCGAGCTGGACATTGTGATGCGGGACGGGCAAGCGTTGGTGATTGTCGAAGTCCGTTACCGGAAAACTAGCCGTTATGGTACTGCTGCTGAGACTGTCACAGTCACTAAGCAATCGCGTATAATAGCAACAACCTATTATTTTTTGTCACGGTCGCCGCAATACAAAGATTGTCCTATCCGCTTCGATGTGGTCGCTTTGTCGGGAGATGGCAGTATAAATTGGATAAAAAATGCTTTTTAATGGACTGCTGCGAGACTAGCTAACAGACAATATGGAACTACAAGGCCGTATCATCAGTCACTTTACTGACAGCGTTCAAATTCAGCAAGATACAATGGCGAACTTGTGTGAGCTTATTGAATATGCCTCCCTTCGGGTATTAAATGCTTTGCTTAACGACAAGAAAATACTGGCGTGTGGCAATGGTCGGTCGGCTTATGGTGCGCAAATGCTGGCATCAATCCTGCTTAGTCAGTTTGACCGCGACCGGCCGTCTTTGCCGGTGCTTGCATTGGCTACGGATGCGGCCACTTTGACGGGTGTCGCCAACCACCATGAGCTTGACAATGTTTTTGCCAAGCAAGTGCGGGCATTGGGGCAGGGTGGCGACGTGCTGGTTGTCTATGTGGATAATGGCGACCGGCCTAATGTTGCCAAAGCTATAGCGGCGGCGCATGACAAAGAGCTTTCGGTGATTGCCCTGACCGGCCTCAATGGAGATAGGGTTTCATCGTGGCTGCGCGAAGCGGATATAGAAATTTGTGTGCCAGCGCAATCTGCCATGCGTATCCATGAAACGCATGTGTTAATCACCCATTGCTTGTGTGATCTCATAGATCATCAGCTGTTTGGCTAATCCGGTCAAGGACTTTATCCATGAATCCATTGTTGTTTACCCTGCTCTTGTCTAGCCTGTCGATTAGTGGTTGCGCCAATCATGCGGTTAGTGATCAAGTCATTGATGCATTGATGGTTAATGACCGCCGTAGTCACGATGCTTTGGTCAGCGACCTTGA
Organism: uncultured Methylococcaceae bacterium; assembly: GCA_903927955.1. Lineage (GTDB taxonomy): Bacteria > Pseudomonadota > Gammaproteobacteria > Methylococcales > Methylomonadaceae > Methylovulum. The sequence goes on from CAIYOW010000017.1 coordinate 16,217, forward strand.
TATCGAGGTAAGTGTTAAGGATGTGCTGAAAGATGGTGGTGATGCCTTATGGTATAGCCACATTGTCACCGCTGTCTATAACGGCAAGGTGTTGCTGGTGGGTGAGCTGCCTGATGCGGCTGCGCGCACTAAGCTGATTGATGGTGTCCGGGTCATCAAAGGTGTTAAAGAGGTACATGATAATGTAAGTGGTGATGCACCCATCAGCCCTGCATTGCAAAGCCAAGACCAGGCCACTAAAGAGGGGCTTCTGGCGGCGCTAAGCCAAATCAGGACTATTGAGGGCTTTAGCTCTTCAATGGTCAATGTCATTGTTGAAAATGGCGTCGTTTATCTTTTGGGGCTGGTGCACCGGAACGAAGGGGCAACTGCCGTCAATGTGGTTAGGCATCAGCACGGGGTGAGGCAGGTGGTCACCATTTTTGAGTACTTGGATTAACGGGTTACGGGATTGCCAAAAAACTAAGGGCATGGACAAACAATTTCAGATATTGCACAAAGAGTTGGCTTATCAAGGCTTTTTTCGCATGGAGAAGCTTCGGCTCAGGCATGTTTTATATGCGGGTGGCTGGAGCAAGGAAATAAGCCGGGAATTTTTTTTTCGTGGCCCGTGCGTTGCCGTCTTACTCTATGACCCTAATCTTGACCGTGTCGTGTTGATAGAGCAGTTTCGGGTGGGCGCTTTATTGCAACCCGAGCGCGCTTGGCTGGTGGAGATAGTTGCCGGTGCCATTGAGGCTGGGGAAAGCCCGCAAGAGGTCGCTTGCCGTGAATCGCTTGAGGAGGCGGGTTGTGATATTCAGGAGCTGATACGGGTTAATGAGTTTTACACCACGCCGGGGTGTTCCGCAGAAAGGATCACGCTATTTTGCGGTAAGGTTGATAGTGCCAAAGTGGGCGGCGTTCATGGCCTGGCAGAAGAAGACGAAGATATTCTTGTCAAGACGGTCAGTTTTTCAGAGGCCATGCAAATGATTGGTGATGGCACTATTGAGTCAGCCATCCCAATTATTGCCATCCAATGGCTCGCTTTAAACAAGGCATCGCTTCAGCGGAAATGGTGTGCATAAAAAACTGCTGGTCGGCCATGAAGTCCATGAGCTGGGCAAATAAGGCAGGCCAATTGCCTGGTGCTGTTTTTGGTTAAGGGTTTAGCGGTTATTTCTAATGGATCGGTTGTTTAAATTAGCGGGTATGTTTGACGTGCTTGCCATTTGCATATATTATAGCGGGTTATGTCAGACCGATTGCCAGAATATATAGACCCTATCCAGCTTGCTGACAAGCAAGGCATTGTAAAGGGGCATGCGACCATTAACAGCCTAGCTCGCTTAGCGGATTTCCTCGCCAGCGATGCAGGGTCGATTGCGGTCGCTCTTTATTTTAGGCGGGAAGGTCGGCTAGTGCTGATTGAGGGTCGCTTGGAAGGTGTATTACAGCTTGTCTGCCAAAACTGCCTGGAACCTATCGAGTGGCCAATCAGCCATGCAGTCAGGTTGGGTGTTGTCATGTCAATCGAACAAGCCGATCGTTTGCCTGAAGACTATGAGCCGTTATTGTTGGATGGCGAAAAAATCTTAGTCAAAGACATTGTGGAGGACGAGTTGCTGCTGCTGCTCCCTACATTCCCTAAACATCAGCGGGCGTGTCCCATGCCTGCCAGAACTGATTGCCCTAGCGACGTGGCGAAGCCTAACGGCAAGCCGGTGCGTGAAAATCCATTTTCCATCTTAGCCAATTTAAAAAATACTGGAGACCTCTAATGGCTGTACAAAAAAGCAAAGTCACGCGTTCAAGACGTGGTCAGCGCCGTTCGCACGACGCATTAACCGCCAAGACATTAGCCAATGACCCCATCACTGGTGAAACCCATTTACGTCACCATATGACACCCAGCGGCTATTTTAAGGGGCGTCAAATTGTCGGTTTTGTTGTAGAAGAAGATTAACCGGTTGTTGGGATAATTCAAAAGCGTTCAACCGCGCCCAATAACGGGCCGGCCACTTGGGATTAAGCGGAGTCATTGGTCAGCGTGAGCCTTACAATTTCCATAGATGCAATGGGCGGCGATCATGGCCCAAAAGTCACTATTCCGGCATCACTGGATTGTTTAAAAGACAATCCGGCACTCAACTTGATATTGGTGGGTGATGAGGCCATTTTAAGGCCGTTGCTATCCCAAGCATTAGGGGATTACCCGGGTCGGCTGAGCATACAGCATGCTTCCGAGTGTGTGGCTATGGATGAATCGCCAGCCAAAGCACTGAAAAATAAAAAAGATTCATCTATGCGGGTGGCCATTAATTTGGTGCGCGATGGTCAGGCAGATGCTTGCGTCAGTGCCGGCAATACCGGCGCATTAATGGCGACGGCACGGTTTGTATTAAAAATGATTCCTGGTATTGACCGCCCCGCCATTATATCCACTTTGCCTTCTATCTTTGGGCATACCCATGTGTTGGATTTAGGTGCGAATGTTGATTGCACCGCCGAACATCTGTTCCAGTTTGCCGTAATGGGCAATGAGCTGGTGAAGGCGGTGGACAGTATTGAGAATCCTCGGGTGGGCCTGCTAAACATTGGTGAGGAAGATGTAAAGGGTAACGAGCAAGTGAAAGCGGCGGCAAAACTGCTGGAAAGCTCGTCACTCAATTATATCGGCTATGTTGAGGGTGATTCCATTAATGCAGGACACATTCCAGTGGACTTGATTGTTGTGGATGGCTTTGTGGGCAATGTCGCTTTAAAAGCGATAGAGGGTGCTGCAAAAATGATTGCGGGTGGTCTAAAAGACGCTTTTAACAAAAATTTGCTGGCCAAAATTGCTGGCCTTATCGCCTATCCTGTACTAAAGCTGTTCAAGCAGCGCATCGATCCACGCCGTTATAATGGTGCCAGTTTTTTGGGGCTGCGTGGGCTGGTTATTAAAAGCCATGGTGGTGCTGACCATTTGGCCTTTAAAACGGCTATCAATCTTGCTGAGTTGGAGATCAAGAAAGGCGTCATCCAAAAGATCAGCCAGCAGGTTGAAAAGACTTTATCTATGAGTACCCAAGCATGAAGCGGTATGCGCGTGTAATCGGCACGGGTGGCTATTTGCCGGAGAAAGTGCTGACCAATGATGATATTTCATTGCTGGTGGATACATCGGACAGTTGGATTTTTGGGCGGACGGGTATTAAAAGCCGCCATATTGCCGATGCTGAGGAAACCGCTTCAAGTATGGCGGAGATTGCCGCCAGAGAAGCATTGGCAGCCGCGCAACTTGGGGCAGATGCCATTGACCTGATTATTGTGGCGACTGGCACACCTGATAGGGTCTATCCTAGCACGGCTTGTATTTTACAGCAGCGATTAGGTGTAAAAAATGCTGTTGCCTTTGATGTGCAAGCAGCATGTTCAGGGTCGGTTTTCGCGCTTAGCATTGCCGACCAGTACATCAAATCTGGCACTGCCAACACAGTGCTTATTGTCGGCACAGAGCTTTGCTCGAGGATAGTCGATTGGACTGACCGCAGCACCTGTGTGCTGTTTGGCGATGGTGCCGGTGCATTGTTGCTTCAGGCATCGGAGCAGCAAGGTGTGTTGTCAACTCATATCCATTCAGATGGCGAATTTGGTGATCTGTTGTATTGCCCAAACCCGCAGGTAGCCCCCGAAGCCAATAAGGCACACGGTTACATCACCATGCAGGGGAATGAGGTTTTTAAGGTTGCCGTCAATACATTAGGCAGGATTGTTGATGAAACATTGGCTGCTAATCATTTAGAATTAAGTGCCATAGATTGGTTAGTCCCCCATCAGGCCAATATCCGAATTATCGCAGCAACCGCTAAAAAATTAAAAATGCCAATGGAGCAAGTCGTGGTCACACTTGAAACACAAGGCAACACTTCGTCTGCCTCTGTGTTGTTGGCTTTTAATGAGGCGGTGCGTGATAGCCGTATCCAGCGCGGACAGATTGTGCTGCTTGAGGCATTTGGCGCTGGATTTACTTGGGGTTCGGCATTAATCAGATATTAATAATAACTAAAATAACATTTACCATAATCAGATGAACAAGCCTTCACCTAACCTTGCCTTTGTGTTCCCTGGACAAGGCTCGCAATCTCCTGGGATGTTGGATGATTTGGCAGGGCATCATCCTGAAGTCAAACATGCCTTTGATCTGGCATCCAATGTGCTGGGCAAAGATTTGTGGGATATACTCAATAACAAACCCGATGAATTGGCGCAAACCGGCAACACACAACCCATTATGCTGACTGCTGGGGTAGCGGTTTGGCAAGTGTGGTGCAAGCTAAGTGCCGTGCGTCCAGCTTGGATGGCGGGACATAGCCTGGGCGAATACACAGCCTTGGTATGTAGCGGCGCACTGGGATTTGAGGATGCTGTCGCGCTTGTGGCAACCCGTGGGCAATTGATGCAGGAAGCTGTGCCGCAAGGTGAGGGTGGTATGGCCGCTATTATCGGCCTTAACGACCAAGAAGTTATCAATATCTGTGCGGAAGTGGCTCTTGATGAGATTGTCGCGGCGGTAAACTTCAATTCAGTGGGGCAGGTGGTCATTGCCGGTAATATTGCTGCCGTTAATCGCGCCATGCAAGCCGCTAAGGCGGCAGGGGCAAAGCTTACCGTTCCTATACCGATCAGTGTGCCATCGCATTGCCTGCTCATGAAGCCCGCAGCGGAGAAGCTTGCCATGTATTTAGAAGGTGTCGAGTTCAAGACACCAGAAATAACACTAATCCATAACGTCGATATTGCTTCGCATAGCAGCTCCTATGCCATCAGGGCGGCATTAACAGAGCAGCTTTATTTACCGGTGCGCTGGGTGGAAACAATCACTTATCTTCATAGCCAAGAAGTCGCCAATTTTGTTGAGTGCGGCCCTGGCAAGGTGTTGGTTGGATTGAACAAGCGCATTGTAAAGGCGGCAGGGCATTGGGCGTTGCTGGACACAGAAACCATGATGAATGTAGCGGAGCAAGTGGCATGAACAAAGCTGTGGCATTAGTGACCGGCGCAAGCCGTGGTATTGGCAAAGCCATTGCGGAACGGTTGGCTGTAGATGGTTTTTATGTGATCGGCACCGCAACAACAGCGAGTGGGGCGGATGCCATTACGCATTATCTTGGTGATAATGGTATGGGCATGTCGTTGGATGTCACCGATGCCGATGCTATTGAGGCTGCCATCAAGACAATCAACGATACCTATGGTGTACCCGCAGTGCTGGTCAACAATGCTGGCATTACCCGTGACAATCTGCTGATGCGCATGAAGGACGAAGAATGGGATGATATTATCAGCACCAATCTGACATCGGTGTACCGTATGAGCAAGGCGGTGTTGCGCGGCATGATGAAAGCCCGATACGGGCGTATCATCAATATATCTTCTGTCGTCGGCGTTACCGGCAATGCGGGGCAGGCCAATTATGCCGCAGCCAAAGCAGGTATGATAGGCTTTGCCAAAGCTATGGCCAAAGAAGTGGGGTCGCGTAACATTACCGTCAATACCGTGGCACCTGGCTTCATTGACACGGACATGACGCGCGAGCTGAATGACGCAATTAAGACCTCGCTGCTGGCCGCAATTCCCTTGTCACGATTAGGGGATAGCAAAGAGGTTGCCCACGCGGTGGCCTTTTTGGCATCGGAAGGTGCCGCCTACATCACAGGCGAAACTTTGCATGTGAACGGCGGCATGTTTATGCCTTAATATTGTAGTTCTATTGCAATATCAAGTATAATTCGCGAACCGTCTGGAATTTCCGGAGGCGGGATTTCAAGAACAATAAATAACAATACCATTGTAAGTCACCTAAATACTTACATTGTTTGAGGATAATAATTATGAGCAATATTGAAGAACGGGTAAAAAAGATTGTCGCTGAGCAATTAGGCGTTAAGGAACAAATCGCTAATGATGCTTCGTTTGTGGATGATCTTGGTGCTGATTCTCTTGATACCGTTGAACTCGTGATGGCTCTTGAAGAAGAGTTTGAGTGTGAAATTCCAGACGAAGATGCTGAAAAAATCACCACCGTTCAGCAAGCCATCGATTACGTAGAAAAAAACGCATAACCACCTGATAGCATTGGGTGGGCGTTGCCCATCCATTGTAACAACCACCCAGCCTTAATTTTTCTTACGGTAAAGTACATTGAGCAAGCGTCGAGTTGTCATAACTGGATTAGGTGCCGTAACACCTCTAGCAAACACCGTCTTGGAAACATGGAATGGCATAATCAATGGCAAAAGCGGCATCAGCTTTATAGAATCTTTTGATATTTCTCCATTTTCCACGATTTTTGGCGGAGTCATACGCAATCTCGACATCCACCAATATATACCCGAAAAAGATGCCAAGCGTATGGATGGTTTCATCCATTATGGTATAGCCGCTGGCTGCCAAGCCTTTGAAGATTCTGGCATTGAAGTGACCGAAGAAAACGCGTGCCGGATTGGCGTGGCCATTGGTTCTGGTATAGGTGGCATCACGGGCATAGAAGAATGCTACGCTGTCTATGATAAAAGCGGCCCGCGCCGCATCTCCCCCTTCTTTGTCCCTGGCAATATCATCAACATGATATCAGGTAACCTCTCCATTAAGTATGGCTTGAAAGGTCCGAATTATGCCATTGTTACCGCTTGTGCGACGGGTACACATAACATTGGTGATGCCGCACGGCTTATTATGTATAACGATGCCGACGTGATGCTGGCGGGCGGTGCCGAACGTTGTACTTCGTCCCCCACAGCAATGGGTGGGTTTGCCTCTGCCAAGGCCTTGTCAAGGCGCAATGATGACCCGCAGAAAGCCAGCCGCCCGTGGGACCGTGACCGGGATGGCTTTGTCCTGAGCGATGGCGCAGGTGTTGTGGTGCTTGAAGAGCTGGAACATGCTAAAGCCCGTGGCGCAAAAATTTATGCAGAATTAGTTGGTTTTGGCATGAGTGGCGATGCTTATCACATTACCACCCCGGCAGAAGGTGGCGAAGGTGCTGCCCGCTGTATTAAGAATGCATTGCGTGATGCAGGCATCAATGCTGAGCAAGTTGATTATATTAACGCCCATGGCACATCAACGCCAGCAGGAGATCTTGGCGAAACCTTGGCTATGAAAGCAGCCTTGGGCGGCCATGCCTATAAAGTTGCCATTAGCTCGACCAAATCAATGATTGGTCATTTGCTCGGTGCTGCGGGTGGAATTGAGGCAGTGCTGACGGCATTAAGCATCAAGCATCAAGTAGCGCCAGCCACTATCAATTTAGATAATCAAGACCCGCAATGTGATCTTGACTACGTCCCTAATATTTCAAGAGAAATGACCATTAATGTTGCCTTGTCGAATTCCTTCGGTTTTGGCGGCACTAATGGGACATTAGTGTTCCGGCGCTATTCCTGATAGTCAGGCGGCTGGCCTGCCAATGATTCTAGTCAACGGCGAACACACAGACGCTATTGCAATTGCTGACCGTGGCTTACAGTACGGCGATGGTGTTTTTGAAACCATCGCTGTCATGGATGGCAATCCCCTCTTGCTTGACCAGCATTTAGTCCGTTTAGAGGCGGGCTGTCAAACCCTTGCCATAAATTGTCCTGATCGTACTGTGCTGGCCTCAGAAGTTGCCAACTGCTGCCGCCATGCGGCCCGGCATTTTAAATCTGGCAATGCGGTGATTAAAATCATTGTGACCCGTGGCTCAGGTGGACGCGGTTACCGCCCGCCCGCGCAAACAACCCCTACCCGTATTATCAGTTTGTATCCTTGGCCGACCACGCCAAAAAACTATGCTACCGAAGGCGTCACCCTACGTTTTTGCCAGACCCGACTGGGCATTAACCCGAGCTTGGCGGGCATTAAGCATCTGAACCGGCTGGAGCAAGTGCTGGCAAGGGCCGAGTGGGATGATCCTGATATTCAGGAAGGTGTTATGCTTGACGTGAATGACCAAGTGATCGAAGGCACTATGAGCAATCTGTTTTATGTAAAAGCTAACAGCCTTTATACCGCTAGTTTAAAGCAAGCGGGTATTGCTGGCATTGTACGCCAACAGATCATCAGTTTAGCGCATAAATCGGGGCATTGTGTTACTGAACACACCTATAACCAAGACATGTTATTGGCTGCCGATGAAATATTTATCAGCAATTCCATTATAGGTATCTGGCCGGTCAAGCAAATTGAGCAACACCCTTTTACCATTGGCCCCGTTACTTGGCATTTACAAGCGGCTCTCATGCAGATGATGTGCGGGAATCGTTGTGCAAACTAAGCAACTGGTTGCGTTATTATTAATAGTTATACTGTTTGCCAGCTGGGCAGCGTGGTTAAGTTATGTGACCGTATTAACAGCTCCAGCCGTTGTGGGTGCGCCAGTGACGGTGGAGATAGCAAAAGGTGATTCGTTTGACAAGATTACCAGCAAGCTTATCGAGCAGAAGCTAGCGATAAAACCACTTTGGTTCAAAGTAGTCGCTTTTCAGCACAACACTTATCAGCGGCTGAAAGCAGGCGAATATGAGTTGCCGGTGGGGGCTACCGTTCCGCAAATATTGATGCTGTTGGCTTTGGGCAAAACCAAACAACATGCCATCACTTTTCCTGAAGGCTGGTCTTTTAGGCAATTACTTGACGAACTGTCTAAAAATCAGTTTATTGGGCATACGGCAGAGCTGGCACCAGCAGCTGTGGGACTATTAGCTGATGCCACAGCCGTAAAAAAAGTGTTTTCAGCGCAAGGGATTGAACTGGCGCATCCAGAGGGTCTATTTTTTCCGGACACCTACTGTTTTGCCAAAAACACTCAAGATGTTGCCGTGTTAAAAATGGCTTATGACAAAATGCAACGGATAGTAGCCCACGAATGGCAATATAAAGCGGATGGCTTGCCTTTGAAGTCGCCCTACGAAGCATTGATCTTGGCGTCGGTGATTGAAAAAGAAACTGGGCATAAATCTGAGCGGCCGCAAATTGCCGGGGTGTTTACCCGCCGCTTGCAGGCAGGTATGTTGTTGCAAACCGATCCAACAGTGATTTACGGTATGGGGGAACTTTACCACGGTAACATTTCCCGTCAAGATTTGCTTGAGGCAACACCCTACAACACCTACCAGTTTAAAGGCCTTCCCCCCACACCCATAGCCATGCCTGGACAAGATGCTATCCATGCCGCTTTGCATCCGGACAGTGGCGATAGCCTTTATTTTGTCGCCCGAGGCGATGGCAAGCATGTATTTTCGGCCACCTTGGCAGCCCATAACCAAGCTGTCAATCTATATCAAAGAAAGCAACCATGAAGCGCGGTAAATTTATCACCTTAGAAGGCGGTGAGGGCGTGGGAAAATCGACCAACCTAATATTCTTAAGGGAGGTGTTTGAACAGCGCAAAATCCCCGTCACAGTGGCCCGAGAACCTGGCGGTACCCAAATGGCGGAACAGCTTCGGCATTTGTTGCTGGATACCGGTAAAGAAGCCATTGGCAAAAAAACAGAGCTATTATTGATGTTTGCCGCACGGGCGCAGCATATTAAACATGTCATCGAACCGGCTTTGGCAAAAGGCCAATGGGTGTTGTGTGACCGGTTCACCGATTCCACTTACGCTTATCAAGGCGGTGGGCGTAACATGAAATCCGTCAATATAGAATGGCTGGAAAGGTTTGTGCAAGGCAATTTAAGGCCGGATTTGACCATTTTGCTGGATGCGCCGGTAGAAACCGGCATGAGACGGGCGCGCAAACGCATCTTTACAGACCGCTTTGAATCAGAACAAATCAGCTTTTTTGAACGGGTCAGGGAGGCGTATTTAGTTTTGGCAGCAGCTAATCCTGACCGTATCAAAGTTATTCGGGCTGACCGTCCCTTGTCAGACGTCCAAGATGCCATTATTGAGGCACTTATCCCATTATTTGAATGACACCTTTATTTACCTGGCAATACCCCGATTGGGCGAGGTTAAGCCAATATCGCGATCAGCAACGAATCCCCCAAGCCATGCTTTTGCTAGGCCGTAGCGGTTTGGGCAAACAGCGGCTGGCCCGGCAATTTGCAGAATCGTTGCTGTGTGCAGAACCGCAACCAGCAAGTTATTTGCCCTGTGGGGCATGCAAATCTTGCCAGCTCTTGCAAGCCGGATTTCATCCGGATTTTTTTCAGATCAGTCCTGAAAGCCTAGGCAAAGACATCACCATTGATCAAATGCGTGGACTGATTGAGGTGCTGACATTAAAGCCTCAGTATGCCCAATACCGGGTCATTATCATAGACCCTGCTGATCAAATGAACCTAAGGGCACAAAACGCTTTCTTAAAGTGTTTGGAAGAACCGGCCGATCGCAGCGTTATCTTGATGATAACGGAACGGCCGGGTAAATTGCCTGCCACTATTGTGAGCCGTTGCCAGCAATTTGCATTGACCGTTCCCCCGCGACCACAAGTGATGGCTTGGCTGGCGACGGAAACGCAGCAACAGGACTTAGCGTTGCCGTACTGCTTGGCACAAGGTGCGCCGCTAAAGGCATTGGCATATTGTACAGAGAATACCCTGCCGTTACGCCAAGATTGCTTTAAAGCGTGGTTGGAGCTGGCAAACCACAAAAGATCGCCGGTGCAAATCGCCGAGCTATGGAAAACCCTGCCCGAAGCACAATTACTGGTTTGGCTGCTATCTTGGGTGTCAGATATTATCAAATGCCATTATAAAGCCAGTACTAACCAGTTGGGCAATCCTGACTTGCAACCAAGCTTGCAAGTGTTGGCCCAACGGCTACAATTATTAGATATGTTTAATTTCTACCAATTGTTGCTGTGTCGCTATACCGTCATCGACAGCACTCTCAATAAACAGCTATTGTTTGAAGAAATACTGATTCATTGGCAAATGCTGAATTTTAACAATGGCTCATCAGGTCACCTATCCAAATCAATAGCACGTTGATTGCGACATTATCAGAATGGTTGGTTACAATCACGCAGGTAATTTACAACACCCCATTCCCTTATCTTAAGAGACCACGCCATGTTCATCGATTCGCATTGCCATCTAGACCGTATCGATCTTGCTCCTTTCCAAGGTAGTTTTGACAACTTTGTCACTGATGCTAATCACCAAGGCATCAGCGGTATGCTCTGTATTGCCATCGATTTGGAAGCCTATCCGGCCATGCTGGCGATGGTCACGCCTTATGCCCACATTAATGTCAGCGTGGGTGTCCATCCCAATGTCAAGGAAGATTGGGAGCCAACCGTCGAAGAGCTGGTGAATTTGGGGGAGGACGATAAGGTATTGGCAATAGGTGAAACTGGGCTGGACTACTACCGTGCCGGATGCGCGGTCACTGACCAGCAGCAACGCTTTAGAAACCACATCCGCGCCGCCAAAATTTTGGGCAAACCGCTGATTATCCATACCCGCGAAGCACAAGCGGACACATTGCGGCTATTGGCCGAAGAAGGGGCCGCCGATGTTGGTGGTATTATCCACTGCTTCACCGAAGATTGGGCTTTTGCTGAACAGGCCTTAGACCTTAATTTTTATATTTCTTTTTCCGGTATCATCACGTTTAATAATACCCAAGCCATTAAAGAAGTGGCTCAGAAAGTACCGCACGACCGATATTTGATTGAGACCGACGCGCCCTATCTGGCTCCCGCCCCGCATCGGGGTAAACCTAACTATCCTATGTATGTCCGCCATGTAGCCGACTGTATTGCCCAATTACGGTGCGTCAGCAGCGAAGAAATTGCCCAACAATCCGGAAAAAATTTCCATTCGTTATTTAAGCTGGCGGGTTAGGTTAACCAACGAAATGACCAAATTGGTTTTTTATTGAAAAAAAAATGTCATGAAACTGTTAAAATAAAACCTTACCATTACAATAAGCGTACCGTACTGAAATTTTCCCCCCACTCAGAGGCGACCCATCATGATTCCTGTTATCTTATCGGGCGGCTCCGGCACAAGGTTGTGGCCTTTGTCCCGTAGCCAGTATCCCAAGCAATTCCTGCCCTTGGTGTCGGGCAACTCCATGCTGCAAGAAACTATGCTCAGAATCCAGTCCCTGCCCAAAATGCAGGCACCGATAGCCATTTGTAATGAGGTGCACCGGTTTTTGTTGGCAAAACAGCTTCATGACATAGATGCCATACCTTCGGCTATTATTCTTGAACCTATGGGCAAAAACACCGCCCCCGCTGTGGCATTGGCGGCATTGTCCGCTCAGTCGCCGGATGATGTGTTGCTGATATTGGCGGCTGACCACATCATCATCGACACCGAAGCCTTCCACGCCGCTATCGATCATGCCGAAGCACTTGCCAAACAGGGTTTGTTGGTCACTTTTGGCATTGTCCCCGATAGTCCAGAAATTGGTTATGGCTATATTAAACAAGGGTCTGCTCTTGAACACACCGCCTATCAAGTGGAGGCATTTGTCGAAAAACCTGATTTGGCAACGGCAAACCACTATTTGCAGTCCGGTGAATATCTTTGGAACAGTGGCATGTTTGCTTTCACGGCAGGCAATTTCTTGGCGGAGCTAGAAAAGTTCAACCCAGAAATGCTGGAGTGTTGCAAACAAGCGCTGGCCACCGCAAAAGCAGACTTGGATTTTATCCGCTTGGATAAGGCTGTTTTTGGCAAATGCCCTGCCGATTCGATTGACTATGCGGTTATGGAAAAAACCGACAAGGCTGCAGTGATCCCTTTAGCGGCCGGGTGGAATGACGTGGGTTCTTGGTCAGCCCTTTGGGATGTGCGCGACAAAGACGTTAATGGCAACGCCATTACTGGCGATGTCATCACCATTGACACACGCAACTCCCTTATTCATGCCGAGAACAAACTGGTCACAGTAATTGGCTTAGATGACTTAGTGGTTGTGGAAACTAAAGATGCGGTGATGATTGCCACTAAAGAAGGCAGCCAATCCGTCAAAGAGGTAGTTGGCCAATTAATCAAGTTAAGCCGCAGTGAAGCCGAGACACACCCAAAGGTGGTTCGCCCCTGGGGGTCTTATGATTCCGTTGATAGTGGCGACCGCTATCAGACCAAGCTTATCAGGGTCAATCCCGGTGCCAAACTGTCTGTGCAACAACACCACCACCGTGCCGAGCATTGGATAGTGGTGAAAGGCACCGCCATGGTCACTAGAAATGATGATAAAACATTGTTGTTTGAGAATGAATCAATCTATATACCGATAGGCACTATACATTGTTTGGAAAACCCCGGCGTTATCCCTCTGGAAGTCGTCGAAGTGCAATCTGGCACCTATCTAGGTGAAGATGACATCGTCCGCTATAGCGACCAATACGGACGAGTCTAACTCAATATCGCTGGCTAGCCCTTGCCACGGGTTCTAGTCAGCGATTTGTCTTTGGCACTTTCCAATGTTTCAAAGCGCTTTTCAATAAACTGGATGATCATGTCAGCGATATCCTTTTCGCTGGCAGCCTCAATGCCTTTCAGGCCTGGCGAGGAATTGACTTCCATAATCACCGGGCCATGGTTGGAGCGCAGCATATCCACGCCACAAACATTCAAGCCCATTATTTTTGCCGCCCTGACCGCAGTAGAGCGTTCCTCAGGCGTGAGTTTTATCAATGTTGCCGAGCCACCGCGATGCAAATTGGAACGGAACTCACCGTCCGCAGCCTGCCGCTTCATAGCAGCCACCACCTTATCGCCAATCACAAAGCATCGGATATCGCTGCCGCCCGCTTCTTTGATAAATTCTTGCACCATAATATTAGCGTTGATGCCCATAAAGGCTTGGATGACGCTTTCCGCTGCATTATGGGTTTCCGCCAACACCACTCCAATCCCTTGGGTGCCTTGTAACAGCTTTATTACTAACGGGGTGCCGCCTACTTGGGCAATCAAGTCAGCAATATCATCAGGATTATTAGCGAAGCCCGTCACCGGCAAGCCGATACCTTTTCTGGCCAATAATTGCGTGGAACGCAGCTTGTCGCGGGAGCGGGAAATGGCGACCGACTCATTGAGCGGAAACACATTCATCATTTCAAATTGACGCAACACTGCTGTGCCATAAAACGTGACCGAAGCACCAATACGCGGTATCACGGCATCAAATTGGCATAAATCCTCACCCCGATAATGAATCGACGGATTGTGGGAAGTGATGTTCATATAGCAACGCAATACGTCTAAAACCCGTACCTCGTGTCCGCGAGCCTGTGCCGCCTCCGCCAAACGGGCCGTTGAATAAAGCTTTGGGTTGCGTGAAAGAATGGCGATTTTCATAATCTTTGAAGCCGACAAAATAAAAGGCCTATTTTCTCATGAAACAACCCAACAAGCATTAGAAAAACCGTTAGGCTAGGGTATTAAGTCCGATCATTGGCCATTAATGGATATAAAGGCTGCTTATTTTAAGATGGGCGGCGATTTTTAAACTAGCCGGCCTGCTTTATAGTCAGCAATGGCCTGCTGTATTTCTGCTTGGGTGTTCATCACGAACGGGCCGTGTTGCACAATCGCTTCACCTATCGGGCGGCCCGCCAACAGCAAAAATGCCACCGGCTGATCTGCCCAAATTTCAAGCTGATCACCAAGGGAAAGCACGCCTGCTTGTTGTGATGCCAGCGGCTGTGCAGCCAATTGGGGGCCAATCAAGGCTTGACCTTCATAGGGATAAACAAAGGCATTGTAATCACTGGTCAGCGGTAGTTCAAAATGACTGCCAGCGGGCAATCGGACATCCAGAAACAAAGCATCGGCGCTTATGCCTTGGATGGGGCCGGCGTGGAGTTGGCCTGCAAATTCAGCATTGCCCGCAATAATCTTAACGCTGCCACCATCGGCTAAGGTGAGCCAAGGCATGGCTTCTGGTTGAATATCCTGATAACGTGCCGGCTTCATTTTTTCTTTTGCCGGTAAGTTGACCCATAATTGAAAACCGCGCATTCGGCCGCTTTCTTGTTGCGGCATTTCCGAATGGATAATACCCCGACCAGCAGTCATCCATTGTGCGCCGCCACTTTTCAAGTCACCTCGGTTGCCCAAGTGGTCTTGGTGCAACATGTGCCCATCCAGCATATAGGTGATGGTCTCAAAACCGCGATGCGGGTGTTCAGGAAAGCCCGCTATATAATCATCGGCATTGGCGGATGAGAATTCATCCAGCATTAAAAAAGGGTCAACACGGTGCGCTTGGTTTTGCCCAAGGCTACGGCGCAATTTAACGCCCCCGCCATCTGCAGTGGCAATGCTTGGAATAATGTGTTGCAGTGTACGGATGTTCATTTTTACCCCCACGGTTTAAGCCAACATTATGAATGTTTATTCATCCACCAGAGTCTCTAGCCGACAAAAGCCATTGCCTTGTCCTGCCAATGCGCCAACCAGCCAAGGCAAGGTTTGGCGCATTAGCGCAGCTAAAGTCCACGGCGCATTAATGGCAATCATGCCACAGGCGGTCATGCCTTGTTCAGGGTGGTCGGCTGCAATGCCTAATTCAAATAGCTGGATATTACGGATGCCAGATTTTTTAAAGGCTCGTTCCAGTTCATCAACGCGCCGCCTTTCCACCACGGGATACCACAGCAAAAAAGTACCTGTTGCGAAACGTTGGTGCATCTTAACTAATGCATCAACGACTAATCGGTAATCATTTTTTAATTCGTAAGCGGGATCAACCAGCACTAAGCCACGGCGTTCCAATGGTGGCAACAGCGGTAAGCTGGCAGTCAGGCCATCGGCGTGGAAACGCTTGACCCGCTTATCTTTAAAAGTCGTTTGGTTAAGCGCTTTTATCTCGGTTGGATGCAACTCAAACAAGCACAATCGGTCATTTTGGCGCAACAGATGCTGGGCTATCAATGGCGACCCTGGATAGCGGTTCAGCTTGCCGCTGGCATTGAATGCCTTGATGATATTAACGTAGGCCAGCACCGCATCCGGTAAATCACTGCGTGACCATAAACGGCCAATACCATTATCAAATTCACGGTTTTTTTGGGCAAAGGCATCATCTAGTGCATAATCACCCGCACCCGCATGGGTGTCGAGGTAGCAAAAGGTTTTGTCTTTCTTGGCAAGATAATGCAGGCTGTCTATCAGCACAAGATGTTTCAGCACATCGGCAAAATTGCCGGCATGAAAGCCGTGTCGGTAACTGAGCATGGTGTCAAAAGACTTTATCGAAAATGGTGATGCTGATTTCAAAGGCAATCAGTCCGATGATAATCCATTCCAAAATGGTGGAATGGCGGTATTTTTGTTCATCAGCCAACATAACAAACAGCTCATGGATAGTTTCCAGTTTTTTGGCCAACACTTCCGTGCGCGGGGCTATTTCCAGATATTGGGCAGTGATACTGTAGACTTTTTCATATTCGGGGTATTCCCAGAAAAAATCCGGCGTATCCAACAAATCGTAATTAAGGATAATGTCGCTTTTGGTCAAAAACAACTGACCACGAATTTTAGCGATGTTATGGCGGCTCAGCTGGATACGCCCGCTTTCAGCCAATGACTTGGGGATGTAACTGGTATTGTTGATGGTGTTAATGGCATGGGTTTCAAAAGAAGCCAGCTTAATGGATTGCGCCATACCTTGTGACAATGAAAACAGCAAAATGGCATCGGAATTTTCCACCTCGATATGGTCTTCTACAAAACGGGTGCGGGGGCAATCCAATGAGAAAGTAAAACGGTCTTCCTCGACCATAGCGAGGGGATTTTCGGCATGTTTCAACAATAATTCATGCAACGCTTGCTGCTGTTCCAAGCGGACATGCCAATGCACCACTGCCCCGTAATTAAAAATGACCGACCATGTATCACCGTCTTCAATCAATAACGCACCCTTAATAATGCGTATCAGCGTTGATGCCGACAAATGGCTGGACAATTGGTTGATGTCAAACCGTTGCGCCAAACAAAATGCTGCACACTGTTTTACTGATATTGGTTCAGACATGACAAATCCCTACCTGCATAATACTGGGATAGTGGCAGGAATCCCCCAGTTAGTCAATGAGCTATATGGATATTTGCGTATCAGCAGGGTTATTCCAACTTGGTTTGTTCTGCAATAGTCACTAGCCAACCATTTTCTGCTTCACAATGGGATGATTTGCCAGTCACTTTAATGTTGATACGGGCCACAGTGCCGTGCAGGGCTTCCGGCAACCGCCCTTTCACCAAATAGTAAGGGTCTTTAAATTCAGCTTCTATTGGCACGGGGATATTTTTTACCTTCACTGATATTTGTTCAGGCTTGTTGACATTCAGGGCAATAAACGAGAACTCCGCACCCGGTACGACAGTGGTCAAGTGAGCCGGTAAAAATTTGCTCAGATGGGGTTTCATGCAAGCACTGCCGCCCCCACCGCCGCCCATACCTGGATTGTGTCCGCTATGATGTTCAGCGGCATACCCAGAACCCCATGCGGCAAACAGCAGGGACACCAGAAAAACTATTTTTTTCATGCAGATTTTCCTTATTATTGTTATTGGCAAAGAAAGATGCATATCATCGTATGCCATCAGGGCGCTACGGCAGGGTTGTTTTTATATAACGCTATACTATAGCGTTAGTTGAGTTAAATGCCAATGAAATGCACGCTGCAAATTGTGGCAAAAAAAAGCCCAGGATACCCCGGGCTTGAGTTAGGCCGCCTGATAGGGCATTTAAAGGTTTACATCATTTGGCAACCGTGATGGTTACATTAATAGTTGCCGTTTGCTTTTTGGTATCGGTTACTGTGAATACGGCGTTATATGTACCTACCTTGGTTGGCTTGCCACTGATGGCACCAGCGGTGGATATTTTAAGGCCAGTCGGCAAGCCAGTGGCTTTCCACTTCAAAGCACCCACGCCGCCCGTTGCTGCGGCTGTGCCAGCATAGGCAGTCGCTATTTTTGCTGTTGAGGGAATGGTTGAACTACCCAGCACAATAGGTGGCAACGGAATAGGGTTGATAGTCAACACCGAAGTGCTGGTGACACTTTGGCCTATGCTGTCCTTGGCGGTAATGGCAACCGTACTGGCTCCAGCAACCGTTGGCTTGCCGGCCACATTGCCAGCCGCATAGCTTAAGCCTTTGGGCAAGCCAGTGACTGACAACGTAAGTTTGCCTACGCCACCTGTGGCAGAAACTGTGCCGCTATATGCGCTGCCGACCATGCCCACAGGCAGGTTGGCAGTGGGCACTACAACCGGTGCAGCAGCGATAGTCATCGAAAGCGTGGTGTTGATCGTTTCGCCAATACTGTCATTTATCGAAACACTGACTGTTTGTACGCCATTTGTACCCAAGGCAGGCGTGCCGATGATATTTTTGCCGTCAAAAGATAAGCCACTAGGCAAGCCACTGACCGAAACCGTGTAAGGTGCAATGCCGCCAGCAGGCGTAATAGCTGTACTGGTGATGGGGCTGCCTACTTGCGCGTTGGGTAAAGTAACTGGGGTAAGGCTTAAGCCGGCTGCAATA
The DNA here is from genome assembly GCA_903927955.1 of uncultured Methylococcaceae bacterium. GTDB lineage: Bacteria > Pseudomonadota > Gammaproteobacteria > Methylococcales > Methylomonadaceae > Methylovulum. The sequence goes on from CAIYOW010000017.1 coordinate 34,690, forward strand.
GTCATTGAGCTGGCATTACAGAAACCTGCATTGTCGGATGTTCCAGTATAACTGACAATTTCGCCAAATTTAATACCGTTCGCTGCCAATGTTGATGGAACAAATGTTGTTTTGGCTTGTGGCGCGTACACCACGCTTTGACCACCATTGGCAAGGCCGCCTGCAATATCCATCCAAAACTTGCTGGCATTAGAAATGACCTTATTTGTGCCGGAACAAGCCGCGCCGCCACCTGCACCTGCTGCTGCAACGGTTAATGTTTGCGAAGCATTTTGGGAATAGCCCAAAGAATCGGTTGCGGTCAGTTGTATTAATGTAGACCCCGCCACGGTGGGTGTGCCGCTAATGGTGTTGCCGACCAAGCTTAAGCCACTAGGCAATGCCCCAAAGCTGCTGAAGGCAATGGCACCATAGCCACCGGTGACTGACAGTGCCTGGCTGTAAGGCGTGCCGACCATACCGGGAGCCAATGACAGGTTAAATACAATGGGTGCATCGGCAATATTGATTTGGGTGGTTGCCGTTGTACTGGTAAAGTTGCTGGCATCCTGTGCGATGATAGTTAACGGAAACGTACCCACAACGGTGGGTGTGCCGACTATAGTGTTGTTCACGGCATTAAACGTTAAGCCTGCAGGCAGCCCAGTCACACTGATGTTGAGCGTGTCGTTGGCAACACCGGGCGTGGCACTGATCACTTGACTGTAAGGCATGTTCGCCGTTGCGCCAGAAATAGTGGCGTTAATCGATGGCGCGATAGGTAGCGGCGGCGCAGCCGGAATAACGCCATCAAAATTAATGCCGGCATTTTGTGCCACGATAAATTTACCTAAATCGCCTTTGCTTGGGCCATTTGCACCGGGTGTGTCGCCGTTAGGGCCTACTAAAGCTTCATTGGTGGCCGGATCGCGTTGCCCGGTGTATTGGTAAAACTCAAAACGGTAGACCACGCCTTTAGCTCCGGGATCAAGGGCAACGCCGGTCAAATCAATCTGGCCTGAACCTGGGCTGCCAGAATCAACTTGTAACAATTGCCATTCCAATTGAGTTTGGGTACGGGCTTTTTTGATGACAGCGTTTTCCGCCACCAAATCTTCCACTGCGACATTTTGCAGCGTGCCGGTTGCAGTCACTTTAACCCAACGGGGTTCGCCAAATTCATAGCCAAGCGGTTTGGGCGCGGCAATGGCTACATTGACTTTGGGGGCCTGTGGCACATTATTGATAGGCGGTTGCGGAGTGACCACCCATTGCGGATTGGGTACACTGGCTTGCACGGGTACTAGTGGGCCATTAGGGTTGGCGGCATTTTCCACTAGCCAAGAATAAGCTACATTAGGTGTGTTGACGTTAGTGCTGACACCAAAATGGTCGCAGGGATAAAGCGGGCCGTAGTTAGGCGCACCTAATGGCCAGCAACTGTCCGATGGGCTGACCGGCAAAGTGCCGGAAGGTGTGCCGGATGACCAAGAGCCGTTGTTGGTGGCTTGGTAGATGATTTTTACGCCAAAGCCAGTGGCATCGGTGAACTCAGTGACGGTAGGTGCGCCATAGCGCTCCATATTGGGCCAACGGTTGGCTGCGCCAAACAGCGAAGAAATGTCCTTGGCATGAATATCGTGGATATCAATTTCAAAACCGTGGGCGGTTTTGCCAGTGTCATTGACCACATCAAAGTTAGCTAAAGAGCCAAATACTTGGGCGTGTAAGTTCGATGCCGATAAGGCCAAGGCCAAGCCGACGATCGGCTTGAGTGGAAATTTGTTCATTGCACTCTCCAAGATAAAAATGACAGAAGACTCATACTAGCAGACCAATATTAATTAAA
>CAIYOW010000018.1 GCA_903927955.1 uncultured Methylococcaceae bacterium
CAGCTAGGCGCGGTGAAAGGATGATGGATGGCGTTATAGCGTCCTGATTTTTCATCCCAGACGAACATCGTGAAGTCAACCACCCATACCGGTTTCCAATCGCCTTCGATCAGGTTCAGATCGTGGCCCAGTTTGACGCGCAATGCGCCCATCGCTTCGTTGACAATGTTGGCTTTGTCGGCGCCAAAGAACAATAAATCGCCGTTTTCGGCGCCGGTTTTAGCCATCACCTCGGCCCAGACTTCGGCGGGGGCGAATTTGACAATCGGTGATTGCAAGCCGTCAATGCCTGCCGCCAAATCGTTCACTTTAATGTATGCCAAACCTTTCGCGCCATAAATGCCGACAAATTTGGTCAGTTCGTCAATGTCTTTGCGGCTGAGTTTGTCGCCCGCATTGGGGATGCGTAAGGCGACCACGCGGCCTTTAGGGTCGTTGGCTGGGCCAGAAAAAACTTTAAAGTCCACGTTTTTCATAGCTTCGGCAATATCCACCAGTTCCAACGGTATCCGTAGGTCAGGGCGGTCAATGCCGAAACGTGACATGGCTTCTTGGTAGCTCATGCGTGGAAATTCGGCGGGGAGTGCCACGTTGATGATTTGTGCAAACAATTGCCGGATCATTTCTTCCATGATGTTCATGATTTCGTCTTCGGTCATGAACGAGGTTTCTATATCCAGCTGGGTGAATTCCGGTTGGCGGTCGGCGCGTAAGTCTTCATCACGGAAACAGCGCACCACCTGGTAATACCTATCCATGCCCGCCACCATCAGGATTTGTTTATAAAGCTGTGGCGATTGTGGCAGGGCGAAAAAAGCGTTTTCGTGGGTGCGGCTAGGTACGATATAGTCGCGTGCGCCCTCTGGCGTGGCTTTGGTCAGGTAGGGCGTTTCAATTTCAAAAAACTCATGGTCATCTAAAAAGTTGCGCAACAGTCGGGTGACATCGCGGCGCACTTTCATTTTTTCTTGCATGGCTACGCGGCGCAAGTCTATGTAACGGTAGCGCAAGCGCAGTTCTTCGTTGACTTCAATATCGCTTTCCACAGGGAAGGGCGGCGTTTCCGACTCATTAAGCACTTCAATTTCTTTGGCAAGGATTTCAATCGCGCCGGAGTGCATGTTGGCGTTGACCGTGCCGGACGGGCGATTGCGGACAATGCCGCTGATTTGCAAGACGTATTCGCTACGCACCTGTTCAGCAATGGCAAAAGTGGCTTCGGTGTCCGGGTCAATGACTACTTGCACCAGTCCGGCGCGGTCGCGTAAGTCGATGAATATCACACCGCCGTGGTCGCGCCGACGATGTACCCAGCCGCAGATGGTTACTGTTTCGCCGAGTTGTTGTGTGTTCAATTCCCCGCACTTGTGGGTACGCATGTTGGTTTCCTGTTGTTTTTATAGGGTTGTAAAAAAGCCTGTGCTGACAGGCTAGTGTTTGTTAAGTTAGCTTATCAGGCCTGTTAGCGAGGGTGATCAAGGCAGGGCAATCGTTTGTAGCTGGTAGTTTTTGGCTTTAGGCACTTAAGCCACGATTAATGGTTTTTGCAACCGCCACTGGCAGGACAGCTGTGGGCGGCGGGGGCTGCCGGTGCGGCGGCTTCACCCGCCACATTTTTCTTGTTGCCGCTTTTAAAGTCAGTTTCGTACCACCCACCACCTTTTAGGCGGAAGCCAGCGGCGGATATTTTCTTTTGTAATTCGGGTAGGTTGCAGGCTGGGCAAATAACTAGAGGGTCGGAGTTAAGTTTTTGTAATGCTTCGTGATTGTGACCACAAGCTTGGCATTGGTATTCGTAAATGGGCATTGATGACTCCTAAACAAAAATTAATAACTAAAATTGGGCGCAATGTTAGTTTTTCAAGGGGCTTACTATAATAGAATAGAAGACATTTTACAGAGTCGTGGCTAACAATGAAAACTTTAACCCTAACCCGCCCTGATGATTGGCATGTGCATGTCCGTAATGGCGCTGTATTAAAGACGGTGTTGGCGTATACCGCGCGGCAATTTGCCCGTGCAGTGATCATGCCTAATTTAAGGCCACCAATAACGACGGTTGCGCAAGCGTTGGCGTACCGCGAGGAAATTTTGCAGGCTGTGCCAGAAGGTGTTGATTTTACGCCGTTGATGACCTTGTATTTGACCGCGGCAACGGCTGTGACGGAATTGGTGGCGGCTGCCGCTTGCCCGTATGTCCATGCGGTAAAGCTGTATCCAGCGGGGGCAACCACCAATTCTGATGCAGGTGTTGCCAATATCCAGGCCATTTATCCGTTGTTGGCGGTGTTAGAAAAATACCGCTTGCCATTGTTGGTGCATGGTGAGATTGCGGATGATGCCTGTGATATTTTTGACCGCGAGCGCCGGTTTATTGACCTGCATTTGACCAGTATTGTTAGGGATTTTCCGGCATTGCGGCTGGTGTTGGAGCATGTGACGACAAGGGAAGCGGTGCAGTTTGTGGCGGCGGCGGGTGTTAATGTGGCCGCGACAATCACGCCACAGCATTTGTTGTATAACCGTAATGCATTGTTGGCGGGCGGCATTCGCCCACATCATTATTGTTTGCCTATTTTAAAGCGCGAGGAACACCGATTGGCGTTGCTGGCGGCTGCGACCAGCGGTAATGCCAAGTTTTTTTTGGGTACGGACAGTGCGCCGCATGTCACCGAATCAAAAGAAAGTGCCTGTGGTTGTGCAGGCTGTTTCAGCGCGCCGCTGGCTTTGGAGTTGTATGCCGAGGCTTTTGAGCAAGCCGGAGCGTTGGATAAGCTAGAGGGCTTTGCCAGTTTTTACGGCGCCGATTTTTATGGATTGCCAAGGAATGCCGGTACGGTTAGCTTGCAGCAGCAGTCTTGGCAAGTGCCCGATGCCTATGGTGCGGACAGTGTGAGCATTACACCGCTTAGGGCGGGTGGCATGTTGGGCTGGAAAATGTGTTAATCAGTGGACATTGTTGCAGTGCGGGGTTAGCCTGTCAGGGATACTTTCGCTTAGGCGGGGCGGGTAAATGGCCTGATGATTTTAACGTTGCGGGAAAATTAAGTTGATGGATACGGATTTTATACCGTTGGAAAAGCGTTTTCGGGGCTATTTGCCGGTTATTGTGGATATTGAAACCGCTGGTTTTAATGCCAAAAAAAATGCTATGTTGGAAATAGCAGCAGTGATTGTGGAGCTAAACACGCATCATGAGTTGGCGATCACTGAGCGTTATTCGGCTCATGTTGTGCCATTTAAAAACTCAGAGCTGGATGAGGCGGCACTAAAGTTTAATGGCATTGACCCGTATCATCCGTTCCGTATGGCAATGGAGGAGAAGGAAGCACTAGAACTGATTTTTAAGCCGATCAAGGAGGCTGCCAAGCGCAATAATTGTACCCGGGCCATTTTGGTGGGCCACAATCCGGCGTTTGATATAGCTTTTTTAAATGCAGCCATTCATCGCACGCAAATAAAGCGTAGCCCCTTCCATCCATTTAGCACGTTTGATACCGCCACTTTGGGGGGCTTGGCCTATCAGCATACCGTGTTGGCTAAAGTGGCAGAGGCGGCGGGATTGCCTTGGGATAATGAAAAAGCCCATTCGGCGCTTTATGATGCAGAAATGACAGCTGAGGTGTTCTGTAAAATTTTTAACCGCTGGAAATACTTTCAGGATAAAGAGGTATGATTTTTATAGGATTATTTTATTTTTGTTGGTTTTATCCCTGTGCCGTTTAAATTTATCCTTGACAGTCCTGTGCCAAGCGCTAAAATACACGGCTTCCCTACAGGACGGCGGGGAGCGGCGGGGCGGCTTGGTTGCCCCGGCGGAAAAAAAGATTCACGGAGTTGTTGACAAGGCATGGGAAGTGCGTATAATTGTCAGGCTCAGCGGGAC
>CAIYOW010000019.1 GCA_903927955.1 uncultured Methylococcaceae bacterium
ACTCGTAGGCATCGCCAAACAGGTCGATGTGATTGCCTTCAAAATCGCCAAAATCCAGCCCGGCCACGCCTTTGAGTACGGCAGCCAGACGTGTGTTTTTGTCGGCGACGGTGTTGCCGAGGCGGTTGCTGGTGGTATCAAAATCGGCAAACAAACCTTTAATATCGCGCTCGGATGGGTAGCCGTTGGCGGAGCTTTCGATGGCGGCAAAGATGGCGGCCAGGTCCGTATTCAAGCTATCGTTGGTATTGGCGTTTGCTACGATATTGGCGAACAACTGGCTGGAGTAGATGAAGTAGCCCTTGGTTTTGATGGCATCGTCTTTGATGTCCGGGGTGATGACACTGTCGGGAAGCTTTGCATAGTTGATGCTGTCGTCACCGCCTTCTATGTAGCTGGCAAAGTTTTCACTGATAAAGCGATAAAACAGGGTGCCGAGCACATACTGCTTGAAATCCCAGCCATCGACTGCGCCTCGCACCTCATTGGCGATTTGCCAGATTTGGCGTTGCAGTGCGGCGCGTTGTTGGGTGCTTGTCATTCTGGAGTTCCTGTTTAAATACGTTTTGAATTGTCATCAGCTCAAAAGCAACTTGGCATTTTAACGAGCAAAGGCACTCTAATGGCATGTTGCAAGCATAGTGGCCTAATACCTTGTTATATTCCGCTAATAAGACGGCTCCATATTGCCGTGCAATTTGTCGGCAGCTTTGAATAGATCAGCTTCGAAACCGAGGTTGCCACCATTGCCGTTGCTGCTGGTTACATTTTGCGCCATGTGTTGGTTTTAATATTTTTATTAAGCTATAAGCAACCCATTATGAGACATGCTCTGTTCGTTAGCGCATTGTATCACTCTGCTTATCCGCAACCTTCTGATTTGGCTAATTCAGATACAGGCCGGTTATGGGGCGGTAGCACGTAGGTTGGGGTGTACCCAAGGGCATAAAAGGAACGAACCCCAACAAAATCAAACGCATTATGAGACAATTGCCCCGTTTTACTTAAATACGGAAAAACAAATGAACACACGGGATGTTTCCGAGGCCAAAGACCCTGAGCTGCGTGGCTCAATGGCTGCCTTGCAAAGGGCGGCTCTAATGGCCTGCCAAATTGGCATACAAACCAACACATCTCTGGTGATTGTGGAAGACGGTAAAGTGGCGCTCATTTCGGCAGACGAATTGCGCCAAATCGCTGCCCAAAAAAAGGGTGCATGACCACAATAAACAGGTGGCAAGGTTGCCCCGTATTGCGCTACGCTAATACAGGCTATATTTCTGCGCTGATTGCCAATCGCGATCATTTGACAATAACAGGTGAGCTATGCAACTAAGCATCAATGTGCCCGATACCTTGCCCAAGGCAAGGGTGGCACAACGCATCAGGGAACTGGAACAAAGCTTGCGAGATGAAGCGAGCTTTATGGCTTCTGTGTTGCCGGTCAAACAGGCCAAACAAGAGAAACTGGCTGTATTGATCAGAATTGCACAAGAATGCGCCGCATTGCCTACGCTGGATAACCGTTCAGCCGACGAAATACTGGGATACAGTTGACAGCATCAAAGCCATCAGCAGGAAAGCGATGAACCTAAGAACCAGGCAAGCCAACCACACCCAACCCCCGACACTGCATAACCCCAAACCATGACCCAACACGAACTCAACAAACTAGGCAGCACCCTGTGGGACATTGCCGACCAGCTACGCGGTGCGATGAATGCCGATGATTTCCGCGATTATATGTTGTCGTTCTTGTTTTTGCGTTACCTGTCGGACAATTACGAGGCTGCCGCGCACAAGGAGCTGGGCGGCGATTACCCGAAACGGGCAGGTGACGAAAAATGCGCGCCGCTGGCGCTGTGGTATGCGGCTAACGCTACCGATGTGGCGCAATTTGAAACGCAAATGCGCCGTAAAGTGCATTATGTGATTGAACCCCAGCATCTGTGGGGCAGCATTGCCGAGCTGGCAAGAACGCAAAACAATGAACTGCTGCACACCTTGGAAAAAGCCTTTAACTACATCGCAAACCAAAGTTTTGACAGCACTTTTCAAGGTCTGTTTTCGGAAATTAACCTTAATTCCGAAAAGCTTGGCAAAAATTACCAGGAACGCAACGCCAAGCTGTGCACCATTATCAGCAAAATCGCCGCCGGTGTTGCCCAGTTTTCCACCGATAACGATATGTTGGGCGATGCCTATGAATATCTGATAGGTCAGTTTGCCGCCGGTTCGGGCAAAGCTGTTGCGGGTTAACCGCCCGCACAGGCAGCTTAGAAACTGATGTTACGCAGCACGTTGGCTGAGCGTTGCCGAAGCCACGGTTACGCTCCTACCAGCAGATGGCTGTTTGCATAACATCAGTTAGAAAATAAAAAACCGCCGTTAATGGACTAAAGCGTGATCAAACCGTCATCAAGGCAGGTCAAATAAAGGCGAAAATCAAATTCCAGCTGATGATAGCCAGGCTGCATATATTCGCACAACTTATAAAAAGCCTTGTTATGGTCTTTTTCTCGCAAATGAGCCAGTTCGTGTACGACTATCATGCTGAGAAAGGCCGCCGGGGCTTGTTTAAATACCGAGCCGATGCGTATTTCATGCTTGGCCTTCAACTTGCTGCCCTGTACGCGCGAGACAAAGGAATGCAGTCCTAATGCCTGATGCACGGTGTCTATCTTGTCATCAAAAACCACTTTACTGAGCGGGCTGGATTGCCGTAAATAGCGGTTTTTTAAGTCTGTGGTATAGGCATACAAGGCTTTATCGGTGCGGATATCATGGGGGTTGGGGTATTTTTTTTGCAAAATACCCGCCAATCGCCCGTCATCAATCAGTTGCCTTACCGATTCAGTGACTTGCCCCGAATAGCCCGCCAAATATTTTAAGTCTGCCATAACCCGCCCAATAAGGCCGATTTAGTGCTTGGGGCGCATGTGCGGGAACAGCAGCACGTCACGGATAGAAGGGGCATCGGTGAACAGCATGACTAAGCGGTCAATGCCGATACCTTCTCCAGCGGTAGGTGGCATTCCGTGTTCCAGTGCGGTGATATAGTCCGCATCAAAGTGCATGGCCTCGTCATCACCGGCTTCTTTATCTTCCACTTGCTTTTGGAAACGCGCGGCTTGGTCTTCGGCATCGTTCAATTCGGTGAAGCCGTTGGCAATTTCCCGTCCGCCGACAAAGAATTCAAAACGGTCAGTGACATGGGGATCGTGGTCATTGCGCCGTGCCAACGGGGACACTTCCACCGGATAGGCGGTGATGAAGGTCGGTTGCATCAAGCGGCTTTCCACCGTTTTTTCAAAAATTTCTATTTGTATTTTGCCTAGGCCGTAGCCGCCTTTTACCGGTATCCGTAAGGTTTCCGCCACTGCCGCCGCCGCTTCGCGGGTAGCTAAGCTGTCGGCAGTCAAGTCAGGGTTAAAATGCAGGATGGATTGCACCACGGTCATGCGTTGGAAGGGCTTGCCAAAATCGTAGTCTTCACCTTGATAGTGGATGGCGGTATGCCCGACCACTTCTGTGGCAATGCCGCGCAACATGGCTTCTGTCAAGTCCATCAGGTCGTGGTATTCGGCATAGGCTTGGTAAAACTCCAGCATAGTGAATTCAGGATTATGGCGGGTTGACAAGCCTTCGTTGCGGAAGTTGCGGTTGATTTCAAACACGCGCTCAAAGCCCCCCACTACCAAGCGTTTTAGGTATAGCTCAGGAGCGATACGCAAAAACATATCCATATCTAAGGCGTTGTGGTGGGTGGTGAACGGACGCGCGGTTGCACCGCCCGGTATGACTTGCATCATCGGGGTTTCCACTTCCAAAAATTGCCGTTCGGTCAGAAACTGGCGGATGTAGGCGACAATTTTTGAGCGGATAAAGAAGGTGTTGCGTGATTCTTCGCTCATAATCAAATCCAGATAGCGCTGGCGGTATTTGATTTCTTGGTCGGCAATCCCGTGGAATTTTTCCGGCAACGGGCGCAAGGCTTTGGTCAATAAGCGGATGCTATCAACTTTTACGCTCAGCTCATCGGTCTGGGTTTTAAACAATACCCCCTCGGCACCAATAATGTCGCCAATATCCCATTTTTTAAACTGCTCGTTGTAGATGCCTTCTGGTAGGGCATCGCGGGTAACATACAATTGGATTTTGCCAGACATGTCTTGGATGTGGCAAAAGCTGGCCTTGCCCATGACGCGGCGGGTCATGATGCGCCCAGCCAGCTTGACGCGGAAAGGCTCTGCTTCCAGCTCTTCTTTGGTTTTTTCAGCGTATTCGGCAAGCAATTCCCCCGCCACGACATTACGGCGGAAATCGGTAGGGAAGGCAATGCTTTGTTCGCGCAATTCGTTAAGTTTGCTACGGCGCTGGCGGATTTGTTCTTGTTCGTCTAGGTGTTGTTCGGACATGAGAATAATTTTAAAAATAGTTAATTAGATTTGATGAATAACTTATCAGCACAGACTGCTTGTCTCACCAAAAGTTTATAAAGACCCACAATATAATAAAATGTGTTTATTTTCCATCATCAATTGAATTTATATATTCAGCAATAATGTCGCCATGACAAGCAGCAGGTTTACAATGGCACCCCAGCTTTTTACCTTTTAACAATAAAAGTTTTTGCTTATCACCTTTTAAAAAACCACGTTCAAAATCGTATTTATATTTTCTAATGACCTCATCCCTGTCACCATCCTTTCCAATTGCGTAAGGATTCCCCCAATCAGAACCTCTGCCAATGTAAACATCATATTTTTCCTTTTTATCAACGTTTACAACTTTTGTAACTTTGGCTTCTATTAATCGAGTCGGAACATTTTTAACAGAAAGTCTAGTAATAATATTTGAAAAGCTTTCATTGTCATTAAATATGATGGCATAATTAACGACTTCGGTAATCAGTTGATCATCAAACAAAGTTATTGAATTTTTAACACGCTCATCAGAAGCTAATATTTTTTCGATAAAACCTAGGTAATCTTCGGGGTAAGCTAAAGAAAAGCTTTTAAGGTTAGCAAGAATCTTGGTTATTTTTCTTTCAAACTTTTGATAGCAAGAAAAATTATGTGGATATGCTATAAAAACAGTGGGGTTTTCTTGAATGCTCATGACAAATGGACAATATTGATGTTTTCATCCCAATGTAGGCTAAGGTATTCGGCGATCAACCGTCTGTGGCATTGATGTGGCAAATGTTCGCTACATAACAAACAGCCCTTGTCAAGCAAAGACTTATCAATAGTACGTTCAATATTGCGTTGCGCCATTAAATTTGTAAATTTATCGGCATAACTTTCCCAAGTTATATATTTTTTTTTATAAGCATCCAGCATGGTTTTAGTTGGTGTTAAATCAGGTGTATGGACATAATCTGTTTGGCACAATTCTTTTAGAAAAAAAGCTAGGTCATTTTTTTTGGCAAAACCAGATAATTGCGATGTGACGTTTAGTCGTGTATCAATTATGCGCTTAACTTTATTTTCCCTGATTAATAAAAAAAACTGCTCAGCTGATTTTTGGGTGAATCCTATGGTAAATGTTTTCATTAAAAATACTTTCTAGCACCTCTAAAATAATCTGGAAAACTATATATTCCATTAACCTGTATCCAAAAACCTTTTTTACCTTCTTGGTTTGTATGCAACCGTCCTAGACCAATTCTGAGAAACACTTCTTCCTGTTGCTGAAGAACCGTGTTAATTTCGTTATAACTGGATGTTTCTTGGAAATTATTTTTAGCGTAATGGTAAAATCCATAATCGGTAATTGCTAAAAAACGATATTCTTTTAAAGAATTATCAGAAAAATTAATCTTTATTTTTGTTTTATCAAATGCATCCGCACAACTTTTATTCGCGATGGATGCACAGAAATAGTAATTATAGATTTTGTAACATTAGATTCTGGTGAAATATGTTTTTGAAACCTAGACAATGATACATCGAATCCCTTCTCGATACTTTTTGTGCATGAGTTTGATAATACACTTCTGAAATCATCATCTGAACATGGCCCATGAAACATCAAGTTTTCATGAATCATGTCTTCAGTATGTGGAATCTGCATACCAGGACTTGATTTGAACCTACCTGAAAGCACTGCACCTGGTAAAATATTTGACTTTTTACAATCAGCAATCGTTAAATAAGGCAGAGGCCGAATGCATTCTCCGTTTTCAATGTCTATGCCAGCTATGCATACAAATTTTTCGTTAGAAAATCTGGTTAAATCAGTGATAATTATTTTTCTCATTGAGAAATCTTGATGCATTATTTATCTGGTTATTACAACCCACTCTTCAAGCTTGCCTCAATAAACTGATCCAAATCACCGTCCAGCACTGCTTGGGTGTTGCCTGTTTCCACGCTGGTACGCAAGTCTTTAATGCGTGACTGATCCAACACATAGGAACGGATTTGGCTGCCCCAGCCAATATCGGATTTACTGTCTTCCAAGGCTTGTTGGGTTTCGCTACGTTTACGCATTTCCAGCTCGTACAATTTGGCTTTCAATTGCTTCATCGCGGTGTCTTTGTTCTTATGCTGGGAGCGGTCGCTTTGGCATTGCACCACAGAGTTGGTGGGGATGTGGGTGATACGCACTGCCGATTCTGTCCGGTTAACGTGCTGCCCGCCCGCGCCGCTGGCACGGTAAACATCGATACGCAAGTCGGCGGGATTAATGTCAATGTCGATATCGTCATCAATTTCCGGTGACACAAACACCGAAGCAAACGAGGTATGGCGGCGGTTGCCGGAATCGAACGGTGATTTTCGCACTAAGCGGTGCACGCCGGTTTCTGTGCGTAGCCAGCCAAACGCGTATTCACCTTCAAAACGGATGGTGGCGGACTTGATGCCCGCCACGTCGCCCGGTGATTCTTCAATCAGTTCGGTTTTAAAGCCCCGGCTTTCACCCCAACGCAAATACATGCGTTCAATAATGGAAGCCCAATCTTGCGCTTCGGTGCCGCCGGAGCCGGATTGGATGTCCAAAAAGGCGTTACAGGCATCCATTTCACCGGAGAACATGCGCCTAAATTCCAAATCGGCGACTTTTTTCTCAAAATAGTCCAGATCATCAATGACGGTGTTAACGGTGTCTTCATCATCTTCTTCGACGGCCATCATCAGCAACTCTTCGGCATCGGTCAGGCCGCGATCTAGTTCGGTGATGGTATTGACCACCGCTTCCAGTTGCCCGCGTTCTTTGCCTAATGCTTGCGCTTGTTCAGGGTTATCCCAGATTTTGGGGTTTTCCAGTTCGCGTAAGACCTCGGTTAGGCGTTCGCTTTTATTGTCGAAGTCAAAGATACCCCCTAAGCCCGTGGCCACGGCTTTTAAGGTCGGCGATTTTGTTTTTTATAGGGTTGATTTCTTGCATGGTATTCAGGGTTTGACAGTTTGGCGGTGGATGCCAAAAGTGCTTATTATAAACGATAAGTTTAAATGGCTTGGTATGATGGCTGCAATTAGGGCAGAAGCTGCTCGCCGGCCCATAGTTGGCTGATTGCTTCCCGCTCCCTGACCTGATGGCAATGCGGGCCATCCACCATAATTTCGGCGGCACGCGGTCTGGAGTTATAGTTGGAACTCATGCTAAAACCATAAGCACCAGCGGAACGTATTGCCAGCAAATCATTTTGTTTAAGTGCCAAGTCGCGGTCTTTGCCTAAAAAATCCCCTGTTTCGCAAACTGGCCCGACGATGTCCCAACGTAAGGTATCTGCGTCATTATGCGGGTTGACGGGAATAATATTTTGCCAAGCGTCATATAAGGCAGGGCGCACCAGATCATTCATGGCCGCATCGACAATAGCAAAGTTTTTATTGGCGGTGGGCTTGAGGTATTCCACGCGGGTGACCAAAATGCCAGCATTGCCGACAATAGCCCGCCCAGGCTCCATTAAAATCTCATAATCGACATTGCCTAGCCGCTTTAATACAGCAGCAATGTAGTCGGCTGGCTGCGGTGGTTGTTCGTCTTTGTAGCATATCCCCAAGCCACCGCCTAAATCCAGATGGTGGATGTTGATGCCTTCTACTTTTAATTGTTCGACCATCGCTAGGATTTTGTCCAGCGCATCCAAAAAAGGGCTGGTTTCGGTCAGCTGCGAGCCAATATGGCAATCAATGCCGACTACCTTGATATGGGGTAAAGCGGCGGCACGGCGGTATTCAGCCAGTGCTTGGGTAATGTCGATGCCAAATTTGTTTTCTTTAAGGCCGGTTGAGATGTAGGGATGGGTTTTGGCATCCACATCAGGATTGACGCGGAAGGATACCGGTGCAACCACGCCTAGCTCTCCGGCTAGCCTATTGATACGGTCCAATTCGCCGCTGACTTCAATATTAAAACAGCGGATGCCGGTTTTAAGGGCGGCCAGTATTTCATCTTCCCGTTTGCCGACACCGGAAAACACGATTTTTTGCGGATCGCCGCCCGCCGCCAATACCCGTTGCAATTCACCTAAAGATACAATATCGAAACCTGACCCTAAGCGTGCCAATACATTAAGCAAGGCAATATTGGAATTGGCTTTGACAGCATAGCAAATCAAATGCGTGGTTGCGCCAAAAGCTTGGTCAAAGGCATACCAATGCCGTTCTAGTGTGGCTCTGGAATAAATGTAACAAGGGCTGCCGTAGTTATTGACAATATCGCTAATGGCGACATCCTCGGCAAATAAGTGTCCGTTCCGGTAATTAAAATAATCCATTGTTAGGGGCGTGTTGAGCTGTCAGGTTGCTGTTGGGGTTCTATATCTTCTGGTGGATTCGGTTTTTTTGGCATCTTATCGGCGGTTTGCGGAGCTGGGGCTTTGGCGGGCAAATACAGTGGCCCGGTTTGTCCACAGCCACTCACCAGCAAAGATGATGCAAGCACGGCAACATGGAAAATAGTTAAAATAGCGCGATTGATGTTCATAGCAAGGATAGTGGATTGATAACAATTGTGTCGGCAAGGGTATGCGGCCTTTATTCAACCAAGGTAAATTGAACTTTCTCATTGCCAACCATCACTTCAAAATCCCCAGGTTCGACGATACGCTTTAAATCAACACCAATAAATGATAAGTCATGTGGCGTCAAAGTAAACTCCAATTGTTCGCTTTGTCCGGCAGCCAAGGCAATTTTTTTAAAGGCCTTCAATTGTTTGTTAGGACGCGTAACGGAAGCTGCGACATCGTGCAAATAGAGCAAAACCGTCTCCTTGCCTGTTAGTTTGCCGGTATTGCGGACATTAACCGATACGCGGACTGATTCACCGGTTTTGATACGCGTGTTGGCAACTGCAAGGCCACTGGTTGCAAAGCTACTGTAACTCAAGCCATGCCCAAACGGATACAGTGGATGATAAGCGTTGCTGTCAAAGGATTCTATAGGCTTGTAATCGTACAGAGTGTTGCCATTGCTGGTGCGTGGGTAGGAAATGGGCAGCTTGCCGTCAGGATTATAATTGCCGTACAAAATGTCCGCAATTGCCCGACCCCCTTCCATACCGGGCAGGAAGCCCAACAGAACCCCCGACGCTTGTTCGGCAATCGAAGTGATAATGCGCGGGCGGCCTCCCAACATCAGCAATATAACCGGCTTGCCGGTGGCCAGCATTGCTTCGGCCAGTTTGTTTTGCGCGGCGGGCAGCTCTAGGCTGCTGATATTGCCGGGTGTTTCTGTGTACGGCTTTTCGCCTAGACAAAGCAGGATGACTTCGTGCTTGCTAGCTTCTGCCACGGCCTTGTTAATATCCACTTCCGCATCAAAACTGCTGCCTTGCCGATAGCCGATAGAGCCACTGGCTTGTTGTTGCAATGCAGCCAATACTGTCAATTTATTCTGCGGATACAAGCTTTCATTGTCGCCCTGCCAAGTGATGGTCCAACCACCATTTAATACACTAAGCAGGTTGGCGGTGGGGCCGGTGACAAAAATATCGGCGGATTTTGGCAAAGGCAAAATGCCGTGGTCATTTTTAGCCAACACAATGGCTTCATGTGCCGCTTGCAGATTGATGGCTTGCGCTTCTGGCGTGGCAAAATGCTGATCAATAGGCAATGGCGATTGTTGCGGCTCAAATAAGCCCAGCTGGAATTTGACGGTAAGGATACGGCTGACCGCTTCGTTAATGCGTGCCTCAGGCACTTCCCCGGAGCGGACTAAATCCAGCAGCAGGTCATAAAAAGAAAAATCGAACGGCACCATGCTCATATCCACACCTGCCAGCACGGCAATTTTAACGGCTTCCCGTGGTGATGCCGCTAGTTTGTCGCGGGTGTAAAGGCGCTCTATATCTTCCCAGTCGGATACCGTAAAACCCTTAAATCCCATTTCCCCGCGCAGAATAGTGGTCAGGTAGTGGTGGTTGGCGTGACCAGGAATACCGTCCACTTCAGCAGAATTGACCATAACGGTAGGCGCACCGGCCTTAACCCCAGCTTCGAAGCTCGGTAAAAAATATTCCCTCAACATGCGCTCGCTAATCCAAGCAGGTGTCCGGTCTTTGCCGTTGATAGGAAAGCTGTAGCCCACATAATGCTTAAGACAAGTGGCGGCCTTATCGGGCCTAGAAAAATCACTACCCTGATGTCCCTTGATAAACGCAGTGCCCAGTGTGCTCGCCAAATGTACATCTTCCCCGTAAGTTTCCCAAAGCCTGGGCCATAAAGCTTGACGGCCTAAGTCCATGACGGGGGAAAAATTCCAAGGCAATCCGGATGCCCGTAGTTCTCTGGCGGTAACCTCCCCTTCCTTAAAGCTCAGCTCAGGGTTAAAGGTTGCCGCCATACTGATGGCTTGCGGGAAAAGTGTCGCACCTTGCGTATAGGTTGCGCCGTGTATCGCATCAATACCATACAGCACGGGGATTTTTAAGCGGCTGTCAGCGCTGACCTGCTTTATTGCAGCCGTCATGCGCTGCCAAAATGCAGCCGGTTGGGCCCTATTGTCGGGTGACATGGGTGTATTTAAAATCGAGCCGACATGGTACTTGCTAATTGCCAGTTCCAGCTTTTGCCGATCAACCGGACTGTCTTTTAGCAGATAATCCGGCGTGCCAATCAGGGAATAGTCAATTTGCACCATCTGGCCAATTTTTTCTTCCAGCGTCATTTGCGCCAATAACTGCCTGACTTGCAGGTCTGTGGCGTTTAGCCCTAATTTTTTGGGCGCTTCCTCGGTGGGTTTATTAATCGGTCCCATAGCACATCCTAACAGTAGGCAGATGGCGAAAATTGTGGTTAATTGGATTGTCTTCAACGCCATCTTCCAAGTTACCAAGTGCCGGTATTGTCCATGGATAGCCACGGTTCTTGCGGCGGCAAGGCATCACCTTTTTGTAAAAATTCTATGGAAATTTGGTCGGGTGAGCGCACAAATGCCATGCGCCCATCACGCGGCGGGCGGTTAATGATGACACCAGCCGCCAATAATTTTTGGCAGGTTGCATAAATGTCATCAACCTCAAAGGCTAAATGGCCAAAATTACGGCCACCGCAATAGTCTTCTGCATCCCAGTTATAAGTCAGTTCCAGCAAAGGCGAATGTATACTAATGGCCAGCGCCTCATCGTAAGGGGCATATAAGTAAACCAAGGTAAACCGGCCTGCTTCGCTTTCCAACCGGTGGCTTTCTTCCATGCCAAGCTGGTTGGAGAAAAATTCCAATGACTTATCCAAGTCACGGACACGGATCATGGTGTGAAGATAGCGCATGGTCATCGGTGTTCCCCCCTAAAGTCGTATTATTATAATTTTCTGGTTACTGTTGATAAGCCTGCCGAATTTCGCCGTGCCTGGCACATTGCACAATATGGTCATTGACCATGCCTGTGGCTTGCATGGTGCTATAACAAATGGTGCTGCCGACAAACTTAAAGCCCCGCTTTTTTAAGTCTTTGCTCATGGCATCGGATTCCGAGCTGGTCACGGGTATTTCTGCCGAGCTTTGCCAAACATTTTGTTTGGGCCGACCACCGACAAATTGCCATATATAATGGTCAAAGCTGCCGAATGCCGATTGTACTTGCAAAAAAGCCTGGGCATTACTCACCGCAGAGTGGATTTTTAAACGATTCCTGATAATGCCGGAATCCGCCAGTAAGCGGGTGATTTTGTCTTGATTGTAACGGGTAATTTTTTCCGCATCAAAATTATCGAATGCACGCTGATACGCTTCCCGTTTTTTTAAGATGGTCAACCAGCTTAAACCGGCTTGCGCGCCTTCCAGCAACAAAAACTCAAACCAGAGGCGGTCATCATGAATCGGTACGCCCCATTCGACATCATGATAATGCTCTAATATGGGATGTGCCAACGCCCAGTTGCATTTGCCCATTGGTTATAACCCTGTCCATTGACCGGCATAAATAGTATACCTGTATTGTATACTAGCTAGCCGGACTGCATAGCTACAAGCTCAGATGAATTTTGATAAAATTACCCTTATTGGTGGAAAACCAACCGTTGCCGTCATTGGTGGTGGGCCTGCCGGATTAATGGCAGCGGAAGCTTTGAGCTTGGCGGGTGTCAAAGTTGACCTTTATGACGCTATGCCATCGGTGGGCCGAAAATTCCTAATGGCCGGTAAAGGCGGCATGAACATCACCCATGCGGAAGACTTCGAGATATTTTTGTCGCGTTATGGCAACCGCCATTCTGCCATTGAACCTATCTTGGCAGATTTTACACCCGATAATTTGCGCCAATGGCTGCAAGCATTAGGCATCGGCAGTTTTGTCGGCAGTTCCGGGCGGGTCTTTCCTGATGATATGAAAGCGGCCCCCTTATTACGGCGCTGGCTACAGCGCTTGCGTGGAGCGGGGGTCAGTTTCCATGTCCGCCATCAATGGATGGGGTGGCGTGGTGACAATACCGGCCAATTATGTTTTGTAACCCCACAGGGACTGATTGACGTAGAAGCCGATGCTGTTATTTTAGCTTTGGGGGGCGGCAGTTGGCCTAAACTGGGGTCAACCGGTGCTTGGCTGCCACTATTACAGGCACAAGGTATTGCCGTTGCTCCCTTAAAACCCGCCAATTGCGGTTTTGCTTGCCATTGGAGCGGGTATTTTCAAGCGCGTTTTGCGGGTCACGCGGTTAAATCGGTAGGTTTGAACTTTACTGATTCAAAAGGTGTGGCATTTGCTAAGCGGGGGGAAATTATGGTCACCACGCAGGGTTTGGAAGGTAGTTTGCTATATGCCGCCTCCGCTGCCTTAAGGGACACCATTGCCGATGAGGGATCTGCCACTATCCAGCTTGATCTTGCCCCAGACCGCTCCTTAGCTTGGCTGGCCAATGCCCTGTCATTGCCGCGCGGCAAGCTTTCGCTGGCTAACCAGTTACGCAAACGGGCCGGTATTGAGGGGGTCAAAGCGGCGTTGCTTAGGGAGGCGCTCCGCCCGGATGATTTTGCCGACCCCAACAAGCTGGCGGCCGCCATTAAAGCCTTGCCTATTAAATTGCTTGCCACCCGACCCTTGGCAGAAGCCATCAGCACAGCGGGCGGGGTGACTTTTGAGGCATTGGACAAGCAATTGATGTCCCTAGCTAAGCCCGGTCTGTTTTGTACTGGGGAAATGCTCGATTGGGAAGCGCCCACCGGCGGTTATTTGCTCAGCTTTTGTTTGGCTTCAGGACGCGCGGCGGGATTAGGTGCGTTGGCTTGGTTGCAGCAGCGTCCGCAAGGGTGACTGAAAATGGTTTTGCATAAAAGTTTTGCATAGTTGCATCAGCAAATTTTAGGAACATAATGAAAACACCAAAAACTTTGATGCCGCTGCTGGCAGACGGTCTGATTGATGAAGTGCTAAGGCCTTTAAAAAGCGGCAAAGAGGCTTCCGTTTATGTGGTGGTTTCTGAAGGCGAGGTGCGTTGCGCCAAAGTTTATAAAGAGGCCAACAAGCGTGGTTTCCACACCCAGGCACAATATCAGGAAGGCCGCAAAACCCGCAATAGCCGCCAAGGCCGTGCCTTGCAAAAGAACTCCAAGTTTGGGCGGCAGCAACAAGAAGAGCTTTGGCAAAATGCCGAAGTGGATGCCTTATACAAACTGGCGGCGGCGGGCGTACGGGTGCCGCAACCCTATAATTTTGTCGGCGGGGTGTTGTTGATGGAACTGGTCACCGATGCCGACGGTAATGCAGCGCCGCGTCTGAACGATTTGGAGCTGACTGCCGACCAAGCCATCGCCTATCATGGGCATTTAATCCGCGAGGTTGTGAAAATGCTCTGTGCCGGTATTATTCATGGCGATTTATCTGAATACAATATCTTGCTCGACAGCGACGGGCCGGTGATCATTGACTTGCCGCAAGCGGTGGATGCAGCGGCCAATAACAACGCCCAACGCATGTTGGAGCGGGATGTGGCTAACTTAGCGGATTATTTTGGCCGTTTTGCGCCTGCCCTACTGACCACCCGTTACGGCAAAGAAATTTGGAAACTTTACGAGAGCGGCAACTTGCACCCTGACGTGGTGCTGACGGGCCAGTTTAAAGACAGTGACAAACGCGCCGATGTCAACAGCGTCATGCGCGAAATTGAGGATGCCCGACAAGAGGCACTGCTACGGCGGTTTGGGCCGGAAAATTAAAGCGGGATTTTTTTACATTGATTTTAGTTTTCACCGAGAGCGCCTTTTACTCGTTGCTGAGCCATACCTAATAATTTATCGGTTAATCGGTATTTTTTGCTAGAATCTGAAGTGTTTTAGATGCCGCACTACTATTAGTTCCGATTTGTACATTTATTAAGTTGGCCACTGACCAGAAGTTTCTCTGGATTACCCGAAAAATAGGGCTACATGATGCGAATTTTGGTTGTCGATGACTCTGTTCTCATAAGGACAATGCTTCATACAGCATTAAAAAAATGGGGCTATGATGTGGTCGTAGTGGATAATATCGAAGCCGCAACTGAAGTTATACTAACCGGCTCCATACAATTTGTGCTGACCGATTGGGTGATGCCGGGCGGGGACGGGCCAACCCTTTGCCGTCGCATCAGAGAACTGGATAACCCTTTCTACATCTATATCATACTGATCACCTCACTTGAAGGGGCAGAGTTGCTGGTTGAGGGTATGGATGCGGGGGCTGACGACTTTATCCGCAAGCCTATTCAAATGGAAGAATTGCGTGCAAGGATCCGTTCCGGTGAACGGGTATTGCAATTGGAACGTTCGCTCAACGAGCGTAATGAAAAATTGGCAGAATTAGGTGCCAATTTATTGCAGGCGCAAAATTTTATCCAAGAAGATTTGAAAATGGCGGAACGGATACAGCGAAAATTGTTGCCCGCCAATATGTCCTGTATTTTAGGTGTTGGCATGGAGGCCCTGTTCCACCCCTCCAAACATGTGTCTGGCGACATTTATAACTTTTTTCGTTTGGATGACCGTCGCGTGGGTTTTTATACCATTGATGTGGCGGGGCATGGTATTGCCGCCGCCATGATGTCACTGACCCTGAGCCAACAGCTAGTCCCAGAAATCAGACCTAGCAGCCTCATAACATTTGGTTTGCATGAATCGTTGCCGGGGTTTAAGAGGGCTTTGCCGCCCGCCACGGTTGTCACCAGGCTTAACCAGCAGTACCAGTCCGATGACGCGGGAACCCTCTATTTTACGATGATTTATGGCGTTATTGACACGGTTTCACGCACCATTGACTTTTGTCAGGCGGGACACCCTAACCCCATTTATTTGCCCAGCGATGGGCAGGCCCAATTTATGGGCGATGGCGGCTTTCCTGTTGGCCTGACATTATTGGCCGAATACGAATCGGTAAGCTTGCAATGTAACCTAGGGGACAGCCTGTTTTTTTACTCCGATGGCATCACCGAATGTATGGATGAAAACAACCAGATGTTTGGTGAAGAGCAGTTGCTGCAAATCATTGAAGAAACCAGGCAACTACCTTATGAAAACGTCCTCTCGGCTATTAGTGATCGCATAGCGGCATGGCGGGGCAGCACAAAATTTGACGATGATATTTCTCTGCTAAAATTATCATTTCTTGACAACTAATGTTGTTGATTAATCGGCAGCAAAAGAATACCTTGTAACTTCTATCAATTTAGATAAGCTGGAGATGGCAACATGCAAATCGTATCAAAACAAGTGAAGGACGTTTTGGTTTTAGTGTTAAATGAGAGCCGCTTGGATGCCAACGTTGCCTTATCATTTAAGGAAGCGTTTGAACAGTTAATTAGCGAAGGACAAAACACTATTGCCATTGATATGGGCAAAGTGGGTTTTATGGACAGTAGTGGGCTGGGTGCGGTTGTCAACTGCCTAAAAAAAATAGCACCCAACGGAAAACTGGTGCTGTTTAGTATAACGCCCCCTGTTGCCAATATGTTCAAATTGACACGGATGGATCGGGTGTTTAATTTGTATAACAACGAAGAAGAAGCTTTGCAGGCTTTTGAAATATAAACACCACGTTTCCTTTTAACAAGGCAGGTGTTTTTTAGGCAGTGGCGGCGATGAAAAGGCGGTTGCCGCCAATTTCTGGCGTAAATTCTTTAATGACTGTCAGCAGGGCGGTATTTTATCAATAGCCAGTGGTTTTGTGTTTCTGTATTTTGGTACAACACTTCATCCATACAAGACTTGATAATTTTTAGCCCCATGCCGCTTTCGGGCAGGCTGTCAAAATCATTAGGGTCAAAATCAAACTGAGCATCCAAATTGTCAAGGTCATAGGTTTCGAAAGTCTTACCATTGTCTTTCACATCGATAGATAAATAACGATTGGTCAGCAAATAAGTGATGGCTATCGTATGACATTCTGATCCCGCACAGGCGTGTTCAATGGAATTGTTGATGGTTTCCACGACCGCTATTTCAATTTCCGCTTGCTCATCTTCCGTAAAATGATTTGCCGCGACTTCTTTGGCGCATATTGCCGCTAATCTTACATTACCCAATTTGCTTTGGATAGTGAGTGTAATGTGGTTCATGAATTCATTTGACCCTTATTATTTTTATCAAATATAACAAAATCGATTGCGTGTGGCTGTTGTGCAGGAAATTAGGGGCATCCTAATAAAATGCCATCAAGAAAGTCGGAACGAGTCTCTCACATGGCCTTATGCCGTATTGTGATAGCCTACAAAGTTGCCTGTCTTACATTACGGAACCCACCGGCTCTACTGTTATCGGGGAAAAGTCCTCGAACACCGATACCGATAATTTGGCATCAATCAACTTCAGCCACTGATTTAAACAACCCAAGGTCAAAGAAAGCCTGCTTGCTGCCGAAGAACGGGCATCCAAGCACAATAGTTCTGGCTGGTGTTCTTCGGGCAATATTATAGTCTGGTTACAGTTTTTTTAAAATTAAAAAAACTGATATGCCCGATAGCCACTGAGAATGCTGGTTGAGCGTTTATAATAATAGCCGCTTCTGTCAACCACCCCCTTTTTACCATGAGCTTATTATTAAATTATTTGCCGCTTTGCTGGTTTCGCAACAATCCCGCTGATTTGATGCCGTCAAAGTCGTTCATGTTGAACACTATTGCCTTTTATCTGGTGTCGGGCATTATCGTTGAAGGTTTGATTGCCGATTTCGCCGATGGCACACTGGAAGTTTTGTTGCGTACTTTCATGGCGTTTATGTCAATTTCAGTTTTTTTGTTGGCCAGCAAACAATGGCGGTTATTCTTTCAGTTGTTCACTGCCATTTTTGTTTGTGAAAATTTTATTATGACGTGGGCAATTTTTGCCGAAGTGTTAGACGAAGTGATGGTGGCCAGGCACTATGAATACCGCGAAGCGATTTCCATTTCACTGGCAACGGTGCTGGTGGCTTGGTATCTGTCGATCATTGGCTATATTTTGCGGCAGGTGTTTGGCTACAAGATGAACATTAGCCTATTGCTTGCGTTTTGCTATTTTGTATTGACTTATGGTTTGCCCATGGCATTTATGGACATGTAAAACAATACAGTTGCTTTCTTTAAAAAATCCAGTATAAAAGCCTCACTCAAAAACTGGCAGAAGGCGGTGCTATATTGACCACCCCAAACGGCTTGGGAAATATAGCGGTGCTTCGCCACTCACGGAATTCTACTTAAACATGACTAAAGCAATTGTTTTAACCGGTATCACCACTACCGGCACGCCTCACTTGGGTAACTACGTCGGGGCTATCCGGCCCGCCATTGCCGCCAGCAAAGACCCCGGCTACGCCCCGTTTTATTTCCTGGCCGATTACCACGCACTGATCAAATGCCATGAACCGGAAAAAGTCCGCCAGTCAAGCCTGGAGATTGCCGCCACTTGGCTGGCATTAGGGCTGGATACCTCAAACGCGGTGTTTTATCGGCAATCCGATGTGCCAGAAATTTTGGAATTGGCGTGGATGCTGACCTGTGTCACTTCAAAAGGCTTGATGAACCGTGCCCATGCCTACAAAGCAGCAGTGTCTGACAATGAAGAAAGCGGTGAAAATGATCCTGACAAAGGCATTGCTATGGGCTTGTTCAGCTATCCCATCCTGATGGCGGCAGACATACTGATGTTCAATGCCAATAAAGTGCCGGTGGGCAAAGACCAAATCCAGCATATTGAAATGGCCCGCGATATTGCCGGACGCTTTAACCATATCTATGGTGAGCATTTTGTCTTGCCGGAAGCGGTCATTGATGAACACGGTGCCGTCCTGTCCGGTCTGGATGGCAGAAAAATGAGCAAAAGCTATAACAATACCATCCCCTTGTTTGAGCCGGAAAAGAAATTACGCAAGCTTATCAACAAAATCAAAACCAACTCGCTGGAACCTGGCGAACCTAAAGACCCTAACGGCTGTACGCTTTTCAGCATTTACCAAGCTTTTGCGACCGCTGGAGAAATGGCTCATATCCGCCAGCGCTATGCGGAAGGTATTGGTTGGGGTGAAATGAAGCAAACCTTGTTCGAGCATATCAACGAACAGATTGCACCGGCGCGTGAACGTTACGAAGCCCTGATGCAAGCGCCCGAACATATCGAAGCCGAATTGCAATCGGGGGCCGAAAAAGCCCGCGCCATCAGCGCACCTTTCTTGGCTGAACTACGCAAAGCGGTGGGTATTGCTAAGATAGCTTGATTAGGCCTGCCCAACAATGCATAAAGAACGGCTTGTTTACAAAATATCCGACGCATAATCCGCCAAACGCGACCGCTCGCCGCGTCTTAAAGTGATATGGGCACCGTGTTGCCAAGTTTTGAAGCGGTCCACCACATAGGTCAACCCCGATGTGGTGGCGGTCAAATAAGGCGTGTCGATTTGCGACAAGTTGCCGATGCAGATAATCTTGGTGCCAGGGCCGGCGCGGGTGATGAGGGTTTTCATCTGCTTGGAAGTTAAGTTTTGGGCTTCATCAATAATCAAAAAACGGCTCAAGAACGTGCGTCCGCGCATGAAGTTGAGGGAGCGTATCTTGACCCGGTTCATTAAAATGTTTTTGGTCGCGCCTTGCTCCCACTCATTCTGGCCAGAACGGCTACCGAGCAATTCGAGGTTGTCCATCAACGCCCCCATCCACGGAGCCATTTTTTCTTCTTCGGTGCCTGGCAAAAAGCCAATATCTTCACCAATAGGCACCGTTTCGCGGGTCATCACAATTTCGTTGTAGAGCTTTCTCTCCAGCGTCATGGTCAAGCCTGCCGCTAAAGCCAATAGGGTTTTGCCGGTGCCTGCCGTGCCTAGCAGCGTGACAAAATCAATTTCAGGGTCAAGCAGTACGTTAAAGGCAAAATTTTGTTCACGGTTTTTGGCGGTTATGCCCCAGACATTATTGTGTTTGGAGCGGTAATCGCGCGCCAATTCCAATACGGCAACGTGGCCTTCCACCAAACGGACAATGGCTTCAAAATTGAACTCGTCGTCCATGTACAAATATTGGTTGGGATACCATTCCGCCACCAGCGGGTCTTCCAGCCGGTAAAAAGTACGGTCTTTCTCTTGCCAAGAATGCATGGTGCTGCCATGTCCGTCCCAAAAGTCGCTGTCCAATTGGGTGGCGCCGCTATACAACAAATCAATGTCATCAAGCGTTTGGTCGTTATGGTAATCTTCAGCAAACAACTCCAAGGTTGCCGCTTTAATACGCATATTAATGTCTTTGGACACCAATATGACTTTAATGTCAGGCAGCCGTTTGGTCAGTGCCAAAACAATGCTTAAAATGGAGTTGTCCGCCAAACTGCCGGGCATGGAATCGGGCAGCAGTTCGGTCAGTGTGCTGGTCTGAAAATACAGCCGACCCGCACAATCGGCGGCCTCATGGGGGCCGTGGGTAATGCTGGATAACGCCAAGCCATCGTTAAGGGTTTGTTGGTTGGCATCGCGGATCAGTTCATCGAAAAAACGGCTGGCTTGGCGGACGTTGCGTGCCACTTCGGTAAGGCCTTTTTTGCCGTTATCCAGTTCTTCCAAAACCACCATTGGAATAAAAAGATCGTGTTCTTGAAACCGAAAAATGGCCGCCGGGTCGTGCATCAGCACATTGGTGTCCAACACAAACAGTTTTTTGTCGGGGGTTGTCTTAATGTTCATGCGTACGAATGTGGGGGCTGTCGGTTACAGGAGAAGCCAGGGTAGCAGTGGGCTAAGCTCCTTGTTCAGCCAAAGCCGCTAGCACGGCTTGGCAATGGTCTTTCACTTTAACCTTACGCCATTCTTTGATTAACACGCCTTGGCAATCGATCAAAAAAGTGCTGCGCTCAATGCCGCGTACCTGCTTGCCATACATAGCCTTCATTTTTATGACATCAAATTGTTGGCATAATTTTTCGTCCACATCGGCGAGCAGTTCAAACGGCAGGCACTGCTTGCTTTTAAAGCCTTCGTGGACGCGCACACTGTCCCTGGACACGCCTAATATGACAGCGTTTGCCGCGTTGAATTGGTCAATGGCGTCCCTGAACGCTTGAGCTTCCAGAGTACACCCCGGCGTGTTGTCCTTGGGGTAAAAATATAACACAACAAAGCGCCCTTGATAATCTGACAATCGAACCGTCTGCCCTTGGGTAGAGGGTAGCTCAAAATCAGGGACGGGATTACCGAGTGCTGTCTGGGTCATGTATAACCTACCGTTTTATGGGTTCAAGAATCGCATCTATGTTAATTTGATCACAGAAATCTAAAAATTCTTCGCGCAATGATAATAAATGCAGTCTAGGAGGGATTAAAATGATAAATTTAGTGGAGAAGATGGGGGTTTGGATATAAGGGGCAAGATAAGAGCTGCCGCTGATTTCCTCAATGTCAATCTCGCGGTCAATCAGAAAAGATGTGATTGACTCAATGACATTTTGTTTGTCCAAAGAAATGGTTTCTAAAGAATACGGCACACAGTCGCGGACCTTGTCCTTGGCTTCAGGGCGCAGCGTATGTACTTTGATTTCCATGCGTTTTTCCAAGATATCCAAGTGGCTTTCCAATTTGGCGACTTGGTTCCAATTGCCCTGCACCAACAGATAACCGGCTGCCGATTGCGCCAAACGTGTAGTGCGTATTTCCATGATATTGCAATTGCAATCACGTACAGCGGACAAAATTTCCGCAATAAAATTGAGCTGGAGGTTGCCTAAGGCGGTAATGGCTAGTTGCATAGTATTTTCTAAATTTTCTTGGCAGTTTATCATCAAATGCACCGAACTATGTGAAAGCAAGGCAAGCACTAAACAAATAATGCAAATTTCTCCGACAATCGGCATTTTTACCACTTACATGTTAACGCAACAATATGACAAATTTCTCACAAGACATACGTCCCTACAGAAGCAATAAAACGGATTCCAACGGAAATTTTCGGGAAGAAAATTTGATTTTGGCGGACTTAAATGCCACTACCGACGACAGCGCGCTACAAATTGCGCCATTGCGGCACTGGCAAGACGATGAAGAGGCAATGGGGCGGCTAGTGATTAATACTGAGTCTGATGGATTGCCTTATGCACAAGAAATTGCTGTGCCGGATACCGGCAAGACCGATATTTTTCTGGGGGCAAGAGAGGTTTTGCCGATACTTGACCAGCCGATCACGCCGCTAGTGGCTATTAATGAACCAGTAGTGCCATCTCGCGTGTCGCGCATAGAGCCGTTATTGGATGGTATTGGCTTAACCGACCAAGCCGATGAACGAGATGCAGCAATAAAGCTTGCAAAAAAGCCATTAAAACCAGCAGCAGTTACACCAAGCCCCACTGTGATGCCGCCAGAAACTGTTATGCCTTTTGTGGTGGAGTCATTCGTTGCCTCGCATCGGGTTATGCGCACTGGTTTTAACACTGGGCAGAATGGTGCTACTGATAATGATAATACCGAAACAGAATTGGAGGCTGTGGCGGAAGACGTGCTGCAAGAGGACAAGACCGCGACATTTGGTGCCGCTAGTGCCGCTGCCGAGACTCCAAGGGATAAGCATCCGGACGCTATCCGGCTACCTGTGTGGGCGGTAACCTTAATAACGGCAACCTTGCTGTCACTGCTCGCCGCCACCGTAAGCCTGGTAATGACCATAACAACACTCAAGACCGAAGTAGGTCGGTTAAGTGCCTTAATAGCAATCGTGAAAGATGATGTTGAAGTGCTGGGTCAAAAATAAGCACTTTCTTCCGTTATTGGCTGGCAGCCGTTAATTTTTTCGCGCATGATCAGCCCGATTGTTTACTCCCGACTTAAATAGTACTAAAATAGTACTCAATTAACGGGGGGCAGGACATGTTACGGGTAGGCAAGCTGACAGATTATGCCACAGTGATCTTAAGCGTTATGGCAAAAGACAAAAACCACGTGTTTGCAGCGATGGAAATGGCTGCATTGACAGGTATTGCCTTGCCCACAGTCAGTAAGATATTGAAAATATTGGTCAACGCTAAAATATTAATGTCCGTGCGCGGTGCCAAAGGTGGTTATCTGCTCGCGGGTGAACCCAATGGCATCACCGTGGCAGCGATTATCAGCGCATTGGAAGGCCCAATTGCCCTAACCGAGTGTAGCCTATCCAAACAAGCCTGTGCGGCGGCCTCCGGTTGCGGCATCCGGGCCAACTGGCATGTCATCAATCAAACCATTTATAACGCACTGGCTTCCGTGACCTTGGCCGACTTGATAAAACCCGCAGCTGGGTTAGAAGAAGCTTATGTCCCTCTCACCAGCCTATACCAATAAGAGATGCCTTATGTCAGCAAGCGCGCAAGAAATTAACAACCTGATCAACCAAGATTACAAACAAGGATTTGTGACAGAGGTAGCTGCCGACACTTTCCCACCGGGGCTAAACGAGACCATTATCCGCCAGCTATCTAAGGTTAAAAACGAACCAGCCTTTATGCTCGACTACCGTCTAAACGCATTCCGCCATTGGCAGACCCTAAAAGCACCGGAATGGGCGCAAGTCAACATAGAGCCGATAGACTATCAGGCAATCAGCTACTACTCGGCGCCCAAACGCAAAGAAGACGGCCCTAAAAGCTTGGATGAAATCGACCCGCAAGTGTTGGATGCCTACAAAAAACTGGGCATTCCACTGGATGAACAGGAACGCTTGGCAGGCATAGCCGTGGATGCCGTGTTCGATAGCGTGTCGGTGGCCACCACCTTTAAAGGCAAGCTGAAAGAAGCAGGGGTGATTTTTTGTCCCATGTCTGAAGCCTTGCGCGATCACCCTGAGTTAATCAAACAGTATCTCAGTTCGGTGGTGCCAATTAGCGATAATTATTTTGCCGCGCTTAATTCCGCTGTGTTTACTGATGGTTCGTTTGTCTATATCCCCAAAGGGGTGCGCTGCCCAATGGAGCTATCCACCTACTTCCGCATCAATGCCGCTAACACCGGACAATTTGAACGCACCCTGATTATTGCCGACGAAGGCAGCCATGTCTCCTATTTGGAAGGTTGCACCGCCCCCATGCGCGATGAAAACCAGCTACATGCCGCAGTAGTCGAGCTGATCGCACTAAAAGACGCCACCATTAAATATTCCACGGTACAAAACTGGTATCCGGGTGACAAAGACGGCAAAGGCGGCATTTATAATTTTGTCACCAAACGCGCCGATTGCCGAGGCGACAACGCAAAAGTATCGTGGACACAAGTGGAAACCGGATCGGCAATCACTTGGAAATATCCCAGCTGCATCTTGACCGGCGATAATTCGGTGGGCGAATTTTATTCGGTTGCCGTAACCAATAATTGCCAACAGGCCGACACCGGCACCAAAATGATCCACATCGGCAAAAATACCCGCAGCACCATTGTATCCAAAGGCATCTCCGCCGGACGGGCACAAAACACCTATCGCGGCTTGGTCAAAGTGCTTAAATCGGCGGAAAATGCCCGCAACCATACCCAATGTGATTCATTATTGGTGGGTGATCGGTGCGGTGCCCACACCTTCCCTTATGTTGAAGTCAAACAACCTACTGCACAAGTGGAACATGAAGCCACCACCTCAAAAATCAGCGAAGACCAATTATTTTTTTGCCAACAACGCGGACTGTCCGCCGAAGATGCCGTATCCATGATCGTCAACGGTTTTTGCAAAGAAGTGTTTAAAGAATTGCCTATGGAATTTGCTGTAGAAGCGCAGGCTTTGTTGGGCTTAAGCTTGGAAGGGTCGGTGGGTTAAACCGTAGTTTTTGTTACCGCATAACCTCATTATCAAACCCGCAACAAACGGAAAAACCATGCTCAGCATTAAAGATTTAACAGCCAGTATCAACGATAAAGCCATCCTCAAAGGCATCAACTTGGAAGTCAAAGCTGGCGAAATCCACGCCATTATGGGGCCGAACGGCTCAGGCAAAAGCACCTTGTCGCATGTCTTGTCGGGCAAGTCCGGCTATGAAGTCACAGGCGGCTCAGCCACCTACCAAGGCAAAGATTTACTGGCCTTGCCACCGGAAATACGGGCGCGGGAAGGCGTGTTTTTGGCCTTCCAATACCCGCTGGAAATTCCCGGGGTCAGCAATGTCTACCTGTTGAAAGCGGCTTTGAATGCCGTCCGCAAGCACAATGGCCTTGATGAAGTCGATGCCATGGATTTTTTGACACTGGTAAAAAGCAAAATAAAGGCTTTGGACATGGATGAAAAATTCCTCTACCGTGCCGTCAATGAAGGCTTTTCCGGTGGCGAGAAAAAACGTAATGAAATCCTACAAATGGCCATACTGGAACCGAAATTGTGCATCCTTGATGAAACCGATTCTGGCCTTGATATTGACGCGCTGAAAATTGTCGCCGATGGCGTCAATTCGCTACGTTCGCCAGACCGCTCATTCATTATGGTCACCCACTACCAACGCTTGCTGGATTACATCAAACCCGACTTTGTGCATGTGTTGGCACACGGGCAAATCATTAAATCTGGCGGGCCAGAATTGGCCTTGGAGCTGGAAGAAAAAGGCTATGGTTGGCTGGAAGATGGTCAGGTAGCGGCATGAGCGAGGCATTGACAGCATACGCAGCAAGCTACCCAGCTTTGGCGGCAGTACTGCCAGGGAAAACGTTGGCAGCACTGCAAGCCATAAGGGCGGATGCTTTTGCGCAATTTTCCGCACATGGTTTTCCAGCACCGACTGAAGAAGACTGGCGTTACACCAATCTATCAGCATTGCAAAAAAAAGCCTTCACGCCCGTATTGTCTGGCATAAATTCGATCGATGCCGAATGGCTTAAACCCTATCAATTGGCAGATGCTTGGTCATTAGTTTTGGTCGATGGGCATTTTCGCGCTGATTTGTCGGTTTTAGCGGGTTTGCCCGAAACAGTACAAATAATGGGTATGGCGGATGCTTTAATTCATCATCCCCAACTTGTTATGGCCTATTTGGGCAAGGCCGTGGCTAATAACGGACACGGCTTTATTGCCTTTAATACCGCTTGGTTCACGGGTGGCGTGTGGGTTAATATTCCCGCCCAACAGGTGTTAGAAAAACCCATCCAATGCCTGCATATTGCCACCCAAGAAGGTGGCTTGGCAACCACCCGCAACCTGCTGGTGCTGGGTGAAAATGCGGATGTACAATGGCTGGAAACATTCATCGGTGCCGATGTTAACTATTTATCTGTTGCGGTCACCGAAGCCTTTATTGGGCAAAATGCCCAACTGACCGCTTATAAAATGCAATGTGAATCAGCCAAGGCTTATCATTTTGGTGGCTTGTACATCCAGCAAGCACCAAATGCCCGCTGCATCCATCATAATTTTGCTTTTGGTGGCTTGCTGGCGCGTTCCGATATCCATAGCGATTTGCAACAAGCGGCACAATGTGAATTGAACGGCTTGTATTTGGGGATTAAACGCCAACATATCGACAACCATACCCGCATCAACCACAACCAGCCAGATGGCATAAGCCGCGAGACTTATAAAGGCGTATTGGCTGACCGTGCCAGAGGCGTGTTTCAAGGTCGCGTGGTGGTGGCGGAACAAGCCCAAAAAACTGATTCTAATATGAGCAACCGCAATTTACTGTTATCGGCTGATGCGGAAGTGGACACCAAGCCGCAATTGGAGATATACGCCGATGATGTCAAATGC
Source organism: uncultured Methylococcaceae bacterium (assembly GCA_903927955.1). Taxonomy (GTDB): domain Bacteria; phylum Pseudomonadota; class Gammaproteobacteria; order Methylococcales; family Methylomonadaceae; genus Methylovulum. Next base: position 26,552 of record CAIYOW010000019.1, read on the forward strand.
GGTCATGGGGTAACAGTAGGCCAGCTTGATGAAAAGTCGGTGTTTTACCTGCAATCACGCGGAATTGATGAAGTCACCGCCCGCAATATGCTAACCTTTGCCTTCGCCAATGAAATGGCCGATAAAATCACCTTACCTGCCTTAAAAGCGCTGCTGCTCGGACAGTTATTGCTGCATTTTCCGCAACGTGGCTATGTTGACTAAGTTAGAGTTATTCCAAGCCTTTGTTGCTCCTGCTATTTTCATATCCGCAGCCGGATTGTTTGTGCTGTCGCTCAACGCCCGCTTGCTGGCCATGGTATCGCGGTTACGGGTCTTCCATCGGGAAAAGCATTTGGCAACCTCAGCAGGTAAAAAACAAGAGGCGGCTGCTTTTCATTCGCAAATTGAATCCATAGAAAATCGCGCAGAAAAAATAAAACAGGCTTTTTTTTTCATGCTGCTGGGTACACTGGGCGTTATGCTGACTTGCTTGCTCTTGGGTTTAGGGCTATACGCCCCCGATGCCTTACTATTTGCCGTTATTTTGTTTGTGCTGTCGGTATTGTCGATGATGATCGGTATGGGCTTTTACATTGCCGAAGTGTTTATTGCCTTAAGCTCGGTCAAAGAAGAAGAGAAATTATACGGCCTGATTGATTCGTTAAACATTGCCGACGAACAGCCCCAGCATCTGCGTCACCACTGAATATTGAAACCATTAATATGACCTACCCCATTGCCACCATCCGCGCCGATTTTCCCATTTTGGCAGAAAAAATCCGCAACAAACCGCTGGTTTATCTGGATAACGCTGCCAGTTGCCAAAAACCGAACGCGGTTATTGACGCGATCAGCCATTTTTACCGTCACGATTACGCCAATATCCACCGTGGCGTACACACCTTAAGTGTACGGGCCACCGACAAATTTGAAGCGGCCCGCGAAAAAGTGCGTGTCTTTATTAACGCAGCCAGCAGCAAAGAAATTATTTTTGTACGGGGTGCCACCGAAGCCATCAACCTAGTCGCCCAAACCTTCGGCAAAGCCAACATTAAGGCGGGTGAAGAAATAGTCATCACAGCAATGGAACACCATGCCAATATTGTGCCGTGGCAAATGCTCTGCCAACAAACCGGTGCAGTGCTAAAAATTGCCCCGATGAACACACAAGGCGAACTGATTTATGAAGCCTTTGAAGCGTTATTGAATGACAATACCCGTTTGGTTGCCGTGGCTCACATGTCCAATGCCTTGGGTACGATTAACCCTGTGCAAAAAATCATTGCCGCCGCTCATGCCAAAAACATTCCTGTACTGCTCGACGGTGCGCAAGCCTTGCCACATGCTGCGGTTGATGTACAAGCCTTAGACTGTGATTTTTATGTATTCTCAGGCCATAAACTGTACGGCCCATCCGGTATTGGCGTGTTATACGGCAAGCAAGCCCTGCTGGAAGCCATGCCCCCTTACCAAGGCGGCGGCGACATGATCCGCACCGTCACCTTTGCACAAAGCACATACGCTGGTTTGCCGCACAAATTCGAGGCAGGCACCCCCGCCATCGCCGACGTAATCGGCTTGGGTGCGGCGATTGATTACCTGAATAGCATAGGAATGGCCACCATTGCCGCCCACGAAGCCAAATTGCTGGCTTATGCCACCGAACAAGCCCAACATATAAAAAGTTTAAGGATTATTGGCGAAGCCGAGGAAAAAGGCGCGATACTCTCATTTGTGCTAGAGCGCATCCACCCGCACGATATAGGCACCATGTTGGACAGCTTGGGGATTGCCATCAGGGCGGGGCACCATTGCGCCATGCCAGTGATGGATTTTTACCAAGTCCCTGCAACTGCACGCGCTTCATTTGCCATGTACAATACCAAGGAAGAGGTTGATGTGTTGATGGCGGGGATTAAAGGCTTGATTGAGGCGTTTGGGTGATAGATGCCAACAAAGTTTTCATTAACAGTACTGAAGCAGCAACTAAAAATCAAATCAGTGCCGGAATTGGTTGAAGAAATAGCGGCGTTGTGTAAAAAATTCCCGCAAGTTAAGGAATATTACCAAGTCACGTTCTCTGGTCAGGATGACGTTGCCGTCCAAAACAAATACAAGGCTATTGTCAAAGCCGAATTTATTCCAGGTTTTAAAGTACAGCACCCCAAAGCCCGCCTGGCCGTTGCCCGCAAAGCCATTGCTGATTACAAAAAAATAGCCACGTCCAAATACGGGCTTGCTGATATTATGCTGACATTTGTCGAGTCCGGTGTTATTTTCACCAATGAATACGGTGACATAGAATCAGCTTTTTACAATAGTATGGAAAGCATGTATGAAAGCACCCTGAAATATTTGCTTAAAGAGCAAGTAGTGGATGATTTTGATGACCGCCTACTGGCAGTGCTTAAGGATACCCGGCACATTGGCTGGGGTTTTTATGATGGCTTGTGCGAGCTTTATGAGCAGTATGTCGGGCATGAGCCCGAGTTCTAACATACAGACCACTGCATTATGGCGACATTACCGAACAAATTTTGACCCGTGGCTATAATGTTTTACACCATTAAAGCCCACATAAACCTAGGAGAACAATTCGGCTTTGCCGCCGAATGTATTAAGTTGCCGATTGTTACGCAAGGAAAAACTTTAGATGAAGTGACGGACAATTTATGTGAAGCCATTAGCTTGCATTTGGAAGAGGAAGATTTGGCTGCTTTAGGTTTTCCCCTCGCCAACGACATATCAGTGCGTAACCATTTCAATTCTGAATAAACAGAGAATAACCCATGTTTGAAGACCTACGCGACCTTTACCAAGAAGTCATATTCGACCACAACCGCAACCCGCGCAATTTTCGGGTCATGGACAACGCAGACCGTAAGGTGGAAGGCTTTAACCCCCTGTGCGGCGACCGCTTGACGCTTTTTTTAAAAATGGATGGCGACACCATAACGGATGCCAGCTTTCAAGGTTCGGGCTGCGCCATTTCCACTGCCTCGGTATCGTTAATGACAGAAATCATCAAAGGCAAAACCGAAACAGAAGCCGAAGCCCTGTTCAAAACCTTTCATGAAATGACCACCGGCAAAGACCCCGACATCCAACTGGAAGCGGTCGGCAAATTGGCAGTATTAGCAGGTGTGCGGGACTATCCAGCAAGGGTCAAATGCGCCACACTGGCATGGCATACCCTAGATGCCGCCTTAAAAAACGAAACCCAAGCAGTTTCTACCGAATAAGCCAGCCATTTCTAGCTGTAGTGTAAAATTTGCATGTCATCAGCCTATCCTTATACTGGCAAACTAGCCGTACTCTACCAAGATCACGGCGACTTACCAGCCTTGCAACAACTGGCTGAACAACTGCATGTGCCGCTCAGGCTTTCTACACAACCCGATTTTGACCAACATGAAGCTTTTTTTTTATGCTGGCGTGACGGTTGCCTAAAACTGCTGGACAAAGAATTACTCAAAAAAGGCGGTATGGCTGTGGACATCGAACCCCGCCAAGGTGAACAACGTTCTTGGCCCGCCCCTAAAGATGGCGCACTGGCGAAAGCCTTAGGACGTAAAACCCAAACCGTCATCGATGCCACCACTGGTTGGGGGCAGGACAGCCTGCATATTTTCCGCATGGGCTATGCCTTGCGCTGCATCGAACGCTCGCCCATCATGGCGGTCTTGCTGGCCGATGGCTTCCGGCGTTTGGCACAGGCAGACTGGATGCAACGCTTACAATTGCAGCCCCCTAGTTTGCTGGTAGGCAATGCTATAGAGCTATTGGCAAGCTTGCCCGAACCGCCCGACTGCATCTACCTTGACCCCATGTTTCCGCCTAAACGCAAAAAATCCGCTTTGGCGAAAAAACCCATGATGGTGTTGCGCGACTTACTGGGTGATGACGAAGACAAAGACCATTTGTTTGCGGCAGCCATGCAAGCCACCGGCAAGCGGGTGGTGGTCAAGTGTCCAGACTATGCGGAGTCGCTAGGCAACAAAGCTAATGAAGTTTTCTATGGCAAACTATTACGGTATGATGTTTTCTTGAAGAACTGATAATAAGCATGGAATAACGCAAGCAGAAATAGACATCTACACATGCCCGACTGGTTTCATGCCATATGGGTTTTTACCGCATTAATCTTAAATTAAACAAAAGGATCGTTATGTCAGAGTGGCAAGATGTAATCGCCGAGTATGCCTTGGCGAACGGTGAACACGTTGTGGTTGATCTAGACGGGACCCAAGTCGCCGTATTTAAAATTGATGGTCTATGTTATGCCATTGAAGACTCCTGCAGCCACGACGGCGGGGAAATCGCGAGCGGATTCCTCAACGGCAACGAAATTGCTTGTCCACGGCACGGCGCAAAATTTTGCATCAAAACCGGAGCGGTCAAATCGCCACCCGCTTACGAAGACATTGCAAGCTTTCCGGTACGGATTGAAAACGGAATTATCCAAGTTTTCGATGATCGCTGGGATTAATATTTAAAAACAATTGCTTATGTTGATAATAGTAGCCGCTAAAAACCAAGGGCTTAGTCACGCTAATTCAAGGCTGGCTTAATCTTAATCAATCCTATATAATGGCTAGCTTAACGCAAAATAGCGTCGCCTCGGTGGCGAAATTGGTAGACGCAAGGGACTTAAAATCCCTCGGTGGTAACACCGTGCCGGTTCGACTCCGGCCCGAGGCACCAAATAAATCAGGCACTTAGGATTTTATCCAAGTGCTTTTTTTATGCCCGCTGGTTTCCACGTGCCACTCATAAATAATAATCAGCCACAAAAAAAACCGCAACCATTGCCGCCCAACACTTGGTATTGGCAAAATAGCAGTATTGACCTTACAACAGTCCGGTCAAACCTTCCCGCCCACGCCTTTAAACTTCTCAACAAAAGCGGCAATTTTTTGGAAAGCCGTTTGTTTTTTGCTTAAGTATTGCGGGCTCATTTTGGGCAGGATGGCGTTTAGCTCAATGCCATTTTCGCTGGCATATTCCCGTTTTAACGACGTAGTGATATAACGCTTGGTCGCGTCTGTATTCAGTTTTTCATCACTAATTTAGGATTTTCGCTACCCAAAAAAAGTAGTGTATGTTATGCAGTGCATGTTATGGGGCATGATAACAAAGCAAAAATATATAGAATACCTGGTCAGCCATTTATGCCCCAGAGGGTACGCCGATCAATCACACCAGCCCGAACATTTGGAAGATATCAGCCATGACGTGGTGGGCGACCACCTGAAACGTGACCGGATCACGGCTCGGCAAGTTTGGGGGTTGATGGATGGATTGATCAAAAACACCGGGGTATCCTTCCTGATCATCGATGACAGCGTCCAGAACAAGCAATATTCAAAGCTGATCGGGCTGGTCAAGAGGCAATACAGCGGCGGGCGGCCGACTTGGTGCGAGGAATTGGCGTACCCTCTGGGGCACAAATGGTCAACCGGGTGCACAGCGACGGCAAGGGACACTATCCCGTTGACCACCGGATTTATGACAACACCGCCGATGGCAAGACCAAAAATGACCACTTCCGTGACATGTTGGTCAATGCCGCAAGGCACGGTCGCAGCGCAACCATCTGGCCTGCTGCTATGCCTGGATTTCCTTGAAAGTGACAGCCAACACCATAAAGTCAACCCTCTACCAGATAAAGAAAAATCTGTTTGACAACCATCTAAAAGCTGAATTGCATGACCCTAGGATTACAGCTTATTCTGACATAGCGAAAGTCCTAACCGTATAAGTTTCGCTATAAGTGCCACCCTCCGCACAGGCATCACGCGCTATCGGGCTGTCGCAGGAAACATCGGTGACTTGTGCTTTTAACACGCCCTTAGCTTCGGGTACAAAATAAAAGCGGAAATTAGGGTCAGCGCTGATGGCAATATCGGTTTTGGCCGTCATGATCGGTTTATTGTTAAACGTCACCTGTATTTTTTTGATGAAGTGGGATTTTTTAACAAAACGCGTCATTTGGTCCATTTGCATCCCGGTCAGGTTGGGGTGGCTAATCAGCAACTGCACCATGCTGGGTTCGGCAGCTTTAAGCCCATCATCGACACGAAACTTCATTTTGCCCAAACGTGCCATAGCCGCATCCAAATCCGCACCCACCGGCGCTGAACAACCGCCGCTGGCCTTAACAAACTTTTTCGCCATGACCAATTGCCCGTTATTAAGCTCGGCAATGGCACGGATATAGCTGTAGGTATTAACACGCACCCGCATGGCCAAATCGGCCTTGCCGCTGTCGGGGGTCAGGTCAAACTCACCGACAAACGGGAACGGGTTTTTATCAACCAGCACGAGAATTTTTTTGATGTAGCGGTCTTTGCTTTGGGGAATTTTGCTGACAATTTTCAGCGGCACCAAGGCGGGGTCTTCGGCTCGGTAGGGGGCATCCAGCTCGATAATGTCGCTGGATTCTTGGATGGTTTTTCCAGCAAAATACTGGTTTTTTAAAACACCATTCCATTCGCTTTCATCTTCGGCCGCCAAGGCGATAGAAGAAGCCAGCAGCAAGCCTAACAACAAAGCCACTTTTTTTAATTTATTCATGGTGTGTTCCCGTCATAATTTTTTCTTATCAGGCAATTACAGTCGTTGCTAATGCCAGCCGCCATACTGCTGGGTAGTGTCACCACGAAAACCCGCGCTGGTTTTGTTGTGGTCTGGCACATGCACCGAATCTTCCGCTGCCCGCATCATATTAACGTAGGTATAGCCGCCCAAGGCCATAGCCCGTTTGGCAATGGCGGTAGTCAAAGGATTAATGTCATACTGGGTAATATCATTGTCCACCACCGCCACACTGAGTTTTTCAGCCCCCTCGTCAATATCGGCATAAAAGGTCAGCACGATTGGTAATATTGTGCCTGCCGGTATTTCCAGCTCGTAATGGGCGGTGTTTTTTAGGTTGGCGACCGCCACTAAACGGTTGTCGCTGTCGGTGGCCTTAATGGCCCCTGCCTTCAAACGCCGTTTATTATTGCTGACAAACCCTTCCAGTACAGTGGTATGGTCAAATTTTCCTAATGGCTCTACTTTATGGATTTCTGTACTGTTGTGGCTTTCGCAGCCAGACAACACAAAAGCCAGCAACAACAATAGTTTCGGTGTTTTTATATGTGTTTTTTTCGCCGTTAATGCTTTCATAATACCCCCTTAGTTTTTATTTTTATAAATCCAGTGCATTACAAGCCCAGACTATAAATCTCCCCTTGGGGTTTTCGCAAGACTTATTAGCATTGGCGGTGTCATTAAGCTGATTTTGCTCGGTAAAGCTGAGCAGATAAAGGGCTGTCAGGCGGCTTGTCTTGGCAAAGGCAATTGAAAATGCCCGGCGATAATGCCGCTAACGGTCAGGTCGCCACACCCCCCACTAACTAACCCGCAACATATTATCCAAGGCCGCCTTAGCTAGCTGGGCTTGTTCGGGCGGCACAGTAATGGGGTTGATGACGTGGCCTGCCGCCAAGTTTTCCAGCACCCAAGCCAAATGTTGGGGGTCTGTCCTGAACATGGTGGAACACATGCACAGCATGGGTGACATAAAATGCACGTTTTTACCTTGGCTTTTACATTCTTCATGTAAACGGTTGACCAAGTTGAGTTCGGTCGCCACCAGCCAGCGAGTATTGGGTTCGGCGGCGCGCACGGTTTTTAAGATATATTCTGTGGAGCCGACAAAATCAGCTTTTTCGCACACTTCAAAACAGGCTTCGGGGTGGGCAATCACTTGCGTTTCAGGGTATTGCGCCAGAAACTTATCGATATGTTCCGGTTTGAACACTTGATGCACCGAGCAATGGCCGTTCCACAGGATTATTTTGGCGTCACGGATTTGCTGTTCAGTCAGTCCGCCTAGGGGTTGGTTAAAATCCCAAGTGACCATAGCGTCTAATGGTATGCCCATCCGGTGTCCCGTATTACGGCCCAAATGCTGGTCGGGGAAAAACAGCACTTTATCGCGCTTAGCAAAACTCCACTCCAAAATAGTGCGGGCATTTGACGAGGTGCACACAATGCCGTCGTGTTTGCCGCAAAAGGCTTTTAGGTCGGCTGCCGAATTGATGTAGGTTACGGGCGTGACTTCATTATCAACCTCTATAATTTGCGCCAGTTCCTGCCAGCATTTCTGGACTTTGATCAGGTTGGCCATATCCGCCATTGAGCAGCCTGCCGCCAAATCGGGCAAGATGGCAATTTGCTCAGGCCGCGAGAGTATATCCGCCACTTCCGCCATAAAATGCACTCCGCAAAACACAATGTATTCTGCATCGGACTGGGCGGCATCGCGTGATAGTTTGAGCGAGTCGCCAGTAAAATCAGCATGTTTGAACACTTCATCACGCTGGTAATGGTGTCCTAACACCACACAGCGGCTTCCGAGCTTGGCTTTAGCGGCAACAATGCGGACATCACATTCTCCGTCATCCAACAATGCATAGTCTTGAATAGATAAGGTCATATTAATCTTGGGTATTTTATAAGGTTGTCAAATACACGTCAGCGGCGCACCTATCAAGTGTGGCTGAACACTAATCTTTAATCGGTGGGGGTGCCAGTACCACCCGTGAACCATTAGATTCTGCGGCACTCACCACACCAGCCGCTTCCATGCTTTCTATAATGCTGGCGGCGCGGTTGTAACCAATTTTAAAGCGCCGTTGCACACTGGAAATGGAGGCTTTACGGCTATCCGTGACAAACAACACCGCCTCGTCATAGAGCGTGTCATTTTCGGAACTATTGCCGCCGCTAGTGCCGCCGTAGCCAAAACCTTCATTGTTTTCCGATATATCTTGGGTAATTTCATCCAAATAATTGGCGGGTGCGGTTTGTTTTAAAAATTCCACCACCCGATGTACTTCATGGTCATCAACAAACGCGCCGTGGGCACGGATAGGGATGCTGGTGCCCGATGGCAAAAATAGCATATCGCCGTTACCCAGCAAAGTTTCGGCGCCACCTTGGTCGAGGATAGTGCGCGAATCAATACGTGAGGACACCTGAAACGAAATGCGCGTGGGTACGTTGGCCTTGATTAGTCCGGTCAACACATCGACAGAAGGGCGTTGTGTCGCCAAAATCAGATGAATTCCAGCTGCACGGGCTTTTTGCGCCAAACGGGCAATCAGCTCCTCCACCTTTTTGCCTACAATCATCATCATATCGGCCAATTCATCAATCACGATGACGATACTGGGCAATGTCGTTAGCAGCGGAATGGCATCCCCTGTTTCCAGTGGGTTCATTATTTGGAATAGCGGATCGCGGATGGCTTCGCCACGCGCTTCCGCATCTTCCACCAATTGGTTAAAGCCCGCCAGATTGCGCACACCCATTTTAGACATCAGCTTATAACGGCGTTCCATTTCACCAACCGCCCAACGCAAGGCGTTGCTGGCTTCTTTCATATCTGTCACAACCGGCGTCAGCAAATGCGGTATGTCTTCGTAAACCGACAGCTCCAGCATTTTCGGGTCGATCATAATCAGCCGTACTTGCTCAGGTGTGGCTTTATAGAGCAAGCTGAGAATCATAGTGTTGATGGCAACTGACTTGCCAGAACCAGTAGTGCCAGCCACCAACACATGCGGCATCTTGCCCAAATCCGCCACCAAGGGCATTCCGGCAATGTCTTTGCCCATTGCCAAAGTCAACAAAGACTTGGCATTATAAAAATTTTCCGAAGCCAACAGATCACGCAAATTGACCATTTCCCTTTGGCGGTTGGGTATTTCCAAGCCCACCACCGATTTGCCCGGCACAATCTCAACAATCCGCACACTGGTGACTAATAACGCCCGCGCCAAATCTTTGGATAATGAGCTGATACGGCTCACCTTGACACCCGCTGAAGGTTGCAGATCAAAACGGGTGATAACAGGGCCGGGGTGAAAACCGACCACTGCCACGGCAACATTAAAATCGGCAAGAATCTCTTCCACCCGTCGGGACATGGCATGTAAGTCATCTTCCGTATAGCCGCTGACGTGGTTTTCGCGCTGGTCCAGAAACTCCAGGCTTGGCAATGCACCATCCGTTAAGTGATGTGCTACGGCAGATTGGGGCGGATGTTGCTTGGCTATATTGATGGTTTTAACCGTTGTCAAAGGCTTTTTGGGTGTGCCGCTTGTGCCAGACGGGCCAGCAATATTAGTGCTGCCCATTGGCAAGCCAACATCTTCCGGGTCAGTTGACGCAAAGCGTGGCTTAGCAGGGGGCTGGTAAAATAAATGGCTGACACTGTGGCCAATAAAACGGAAGGCCACTACTGTCAGGCGACCGATGGCATTAACCAAGTGTATCCATGACATTTCCGTCACTAAGCTGATGCCTGCCAACAATAGCGAGGTCAAAAATAGGGTGGCGCCGCTATTACCTAATAGGAATAGTAGCTTATCGCCCACTTCTTGACCTAAAATGCCGCCGGTTCGGTGCGGTAGCTCGATGCCTGTCCGCAAAACATAAAGATTGAGCAAGGCAGACGAAGACACCAGCGTAGCCAGCACCCCGATAATGGCAAACCAAGCCTTGCCGGTATTGATCCGGTCGGGGGCATAAAGCCCATAACATCCCCACAGCAGCAGCAACGGCAGCAAATAGGCACAGACACCCAAAAAACTCAGGCTAAAATCAGCCAGCCAAGCCCCCATCACGCCACCGGCATTCAGCACGGTTTTAGAAACGCCACTATGTGTCCAACCGGCATCGTCATTGCTAAAAGTGACCAGCGAGATCAGATAAAACAAGGCCACCACAATACAGGCCAATACTACAATTTCGCGCAACCCGCGCGTTTTCTTTTCTTCTAACACCGCAGACATAATCGAAGGCTCGATAAATAACATCATTAAAACAAAATTATAGCCGAATGGGCAAAGAATCGGCATTAATAACGCCGTTAAATTATTCTGGCTAGGTGTTCCAGAAGCTTATCGGCGTGGCGGCCTAAAAATTGGCGTGTTGATGAGGAGAAATGGGCACAAAAACCGCTTCATACCGCTGTTGCCCCCTGTTAAAACACTAAGCTGTATCCAGCGGCGAAGGGTAGGCACGTTTCGGGTCAATCCCGAAACAGTGACGCTAGAAACTTGGGCCATGTTGTCGGGTGCAATTGTTGATTTCCAAGTAGCCGGAGCAGCGGTGGGCTATGCGCCAAACGACCAGCTTTTCGGCTTCCTATTCAGCTTAAAATAATATACAATTTCAATGTATTATAGATTATCAGTTCACAGTGATAAACATAGGGTTGACCGCACAACAGATGGGCTGATTTTATGGCGGCCTGTTGTCAAACCGCAGCCTGTATCGGCCCGAAAAATGCCCGATAGCCCACCTAAGACGAAAAGTGACCCTTGCGAGGCGACTGCTTACAGCACCCGGAAAGCCAATAATGGGCTTTCCATCCGGCGGAACATGACACTTAGGGCTTTCTTGCATTCCGATGCGGGCATTTCCCAAGCAAGATGGCGGCGCATTAATTTTACTGTCATTCTACTTTCATAATGCTGTCACAAAACTGAAACTAAATTAACTTATAATTATAATATATCTTATTGAATTATTTTGGAAAATTATGAAAAAGACAGGTGCAGAAGCCGCTGTTAAGCCGGTAAAGCGTTTAGAGTGCTTTATCGCCAATACGGAAGAAATGATAAAAGAAGCTCAAAAGTTACGGTTTCGTGTGTTTGCAAAAGAAATGGGTGCAAAGTTAAAAACAGAGTCAGAAGGCTTGGATTATGACGAAGTTGATGCTTATTGTGACCATTTGATTGTTTTTGACAATGAAAGCCAAAAAATAGTTGGCTACACCCGGTTGCTCAACCAACTACAATCGGAAAAATTGGGTCGGTTTTATTCAGAAAGCGAGTTTAATCTTGAAAAAGTGCTGGCCTTGCCCGGCAGGTTCTTGGAAATCGGCCGTACTTGTGTCGATCCTGATTTTAGGGGCGGTGCGGTGTTGACCACGCTTTGGTCGGCGCTGGTGCAATACGCTATTGAAGGGCATTACAACTATCTGTTAGGTTGTGCCAGTATAACACCTGGCCCCAGCGGTTTTGCAGTGGAGGCCGTTTACAAAAGCATCGATGCAAAGAATATCGCCCCCGCCCATTTGCTGGTCACACCCAAAAACCCAGTGCCTAACTTTTTGCGCTGCGACCGCGATGAATCCGGCATTCCGCCGCTACTTAAAGCCTATTTGCGGTTTGGCGCGCTGATTTGTGGTGAACCCTGTTGGGATAAAGATTTTAATTGCATGGACATGTTCATTTTGCTGCCTTTAGACCAAATCCAAGACCGCTACAGCAAACACTATATGAGAGATTACAGGGTAGGTAATGAAGTCCAGAATACGGCTGCTCAGTAAGGTTTCTTTAGTATTCCTATTGTTTTTTGGCGGAACAATTCTGGCTTTTCCAGTGTTTCCCCTGTTGGATATCAGTTGTTCCGCCGAGCGTGCCCGGTCAGTGCGTGACCATATAAAAATGATATGGTTACGCTATTTTGCAATGATTCTTGGCCTGAAAGTCAATCAGCAGGGTACTGTACCCTTGCGTACCGGCCTTGTGGTCAGTAACCATGTCTCTTGGTTGGACATTGTCGTAATCGGTCAGTATCTTCCAGCTTATTTCGTTGCCAAAAGTGACATACTGGGGTGGCTCGTCATTGGCTATATGGCTAAACAGGCGGGCACCATATTTATCCGTCGGGGGGACAAAAAAAATATTTTGATCACCGCCGAAAAGATGCTCAATTTATTGGTGCGGCAAGCCAATATCATCGCCTTCCCTGAAGGCACCACCACAGCGGGGGACGATGTGCTGGGTTTCCATGCATCGCTATTCCAGCCGGCCATACAGGCAAAAGCCATAATCCAGCCAGTGGCTATCCGCTACCACGGCAAATCCCAGTCACTAGCCCCGTTTATTGGTGATGATGCCTTTGTCCCCCATTTGTTAAAAATGCTCCGACAAGACACTATAGACGTTGAATTGGTGTTCCTTGATACGATTGACCCCGCCGAAAAAAGCCGTAATGCCGTATGTGACGAGTCAAGAGGGATGATTTTACAGGCAGTCCAAAGCTGGTCAGAAGCAGCCTAAAAGTAATTCAGTAGGTGCGTAGTGCGTACCCCGACGTAAAAAAGCCATTTTCAGTTAGCTGAAAATGGCTTTTTTAATGGGTGTGCTTTAATGGGTGTGCCGCCGTTTTGAACAAGCTATAGGCATAAATGACTTGCCTATGCATGTCACTGTTTAGAGGCCTCTGATCGTCTAATGAGTGATGCCTGAGAGCCCTTCAATATCCCAATTATCAAAATTGTCTGCGCCTTCCTCGTTTTCACCGTTTTTGTAACTTATTCTGCAAGCATATTTTTTGGTATTAACCGTGTTGTTGGCGTCTGTGACGTTGACCTCACCGTTAATAATGTAACGATAGTTGCCCATGCTCCAAGAATTGATAGGCTTAGCCGGAAAACTGGCATTGGCCTCATCCCCCAATGTCTTTTTGATCTGGCTATTACAGTGGGCAAACGCAAAACCGGTCAGCTTGTTGGAGATAGGCAATTGGTCAGCTTTGTCCTTGCTGTCCACCAAAAAAATATCGGATGCAATGACCTTGTAAACAAAGGGCATAACCAATTTGTATTGGGTCAATAAAATTACAGCGAGTGCGGCAATAAGGAAAAAAATTCGGAATTTTTTCATAAAATCAATAAAATATAAGTTTCTTTAAGTGTGTTGAAAAGGCTTGGAGCATATAATGGATATTAGCGGTATTTTTAAGAAAGACAAGCATAAAGTGAAAATTAATGGGCTTGCTGTTTTGCGCTTGACAAGGATAACCGAACTGGTAGACTGATTGCACACCAAATTGACTTGGTGTGTTTTTTAGCTTCTATTGTAGAAGCTCTAAAACGGAAGATGGATCTGTAACTATCGACTCTTGGTGTTAACAAACCAAGAATTTAACAATTTTTAGGAGATAGAAATGGCAGTTACAACTGAATCAGTGAAAGCTGATACCGCTGAAGCACCGCTGTTGAATGTAAGAAACCTGATTTTGGGTTCTTTGTTGTACATCGTATTCTACGGCTGGGTTCGTTGGTACGAAGGCGTTTACGGATGGTCTGCAGGTCTTGACTCATTCGCACCAGAATTCGAAACATACTGGATGAACTTCCTGTACATCGAATTCGTTTTAGAAGTTTCTACTGCAGGTATCCTGTGGGGTTATATCTGGAAAACTCGTGACCGTAAAGTGATGTCAATCACTCCAAGAGAAGAGTTGAGAAGACACATGACTCATTGGACTTGGTTGGTAATGTATGCTTGGGCAATCTACTACGGTGCTAGCTACTTCACCGAACAAGACGGCACTTGGCATCAAACTATCGTTCGTGATACTGACTTCACTCCAAGCCACATCATAGAATTCTACTTGAGCTACCCAATCTACATCATCACTGGTGGTGCTTGCTTCCTGTACGCAAAAACTAGATTGCCAACTTACCAACAAGGTTTGCACATGCAATACTTGGTTGCGACCGTTGGTCCATTCATGATTTTGCCAAACGTAGGTTTGAACGAGTGGGGTCACACCTTCTGGTTCATGGAAGAATTGTTTGTTGCTCCTTTACACTACGGCTTCGTATTCTTCGGATGGGCTGCCTTAGGTTTGTTGGGCGTTGTAAACACAGAAGTTGGTGCAATTTCCAAACTTCTGAAAAAAGACTTGGCTTAATTTATTAAGACCCAGTTGTAAAAGAACTATCTCCTAGCCGTCTTGATGCCATCAAGACGGCATAGAGAAGATAGTATTAAATAAAAATAATCTAAAATCCTTTAGGAGGTAAGCTAATGAGCGCATCTCAATCAGCTGTACGTTCACGCGCTGAAGCAGTAAAAGTTTCTCGCACGTTCGATTGGCTAATTCTGTTTACATTGTTCTTCGTAGTTTTGGGCGGTTACCACATTCACTATATGTTGACTGGCGGTGACTGGGATTTCTGGACTGACTGGAAAGACAGACGTCTGTGGGTAACTGTTGCCCCTATCGTTTCTATCACTTTCCCTGCTGCTGTACAAGCTTGCTTGTGGTGGCGTTACCGTTTGCCTTTCGGTGCTGTTGTTTGCGTATTGGGCTTGCTTTTGGGTGAATGGATCAACAGATACTTGAACTTCTGGGGTTGGACTTATTTCCCAGTTAACTTCTGTTTCCCTTCTAACTTGGTACCAGGCGCAATCCTGCTTGACGTTGTATTGTTGATGTCAAACAGCTTCGTTGCAACTGCTGTAGTTGGCGGTTTGACTTATGGTTTGATTTTCTATCCAGGCAACTGGCCAATCATCGCTCCATTGCACGTTCCTGTTGAATACAATGGCATGATGATGACCATCGCTGACTTACAAGGTTACCACTATGTTAGAACTGGTACACCTGAGTACATCAGAATGGTAGAAAAAGGTACCTTAAGAACATTCGGTAAAGACGTTGCTCCAGTATCAGCGTTCTTCTCTGGTTTCGTGAGTATCCTGATTTACTTCTTGTGGCACTTCTTCGGAAAATGGTTCGCAAGCACTAAGTTTGTTGAATCTGTATAATCTGTAAGATTTAAAACACATATAAGACTGGATTAGTAATCAATTAAGTTGCTAATCTGGACATACTCATAAAACAATAGATTCTCTATTATAGAGGAGGATATATGAAAATTATAAAAGACAAAGTGGCAAAATTATCCTTTGTCGCACTGCTGATCACAATTACAGCAGCGATGTTCTACACTCCAACTGCTTCTGCTCATGGTGAAAAATCGAAAGCCGCTTTCATGCGTATGCGTACTATTCACTGGTTCGACCTGAACTGGTCAAAAGAAGAAGTTGCTGTTAACGACACAATGACTATTTCTGGTAAATTCTTCGTATTTAGCGGATGGCCAGAAACTGTTGACAAACCAGAAATTTCATTCTTGAACATCGGTATCCCAGGCCCAGTATTTATTCGTGCTGGATCATGGATCGGTGGTCAATTGGTTCCACGTTCAGTTTCTTTGGAATTGGGCGAAACTTATGAATTTAAAGTTTTGTTGAAAGCACGTCGTCCAGGTGACTGGCACGTTCACACTATGTTGAACGTAAAAGGCGGTGGTCCAATCATCGGTCCAGGTAAATGGGTAACTGTTACTGGTTCTATGTCTGACTTCAGAAACCCAGTTACTACTTTGACTGGCGAAACTGTTGATTTGGAAAGCTACAACCTGAGCAACGTTTATTTCTGGCATGCTTTCTGGTACGGTTTGGGTCTGTTGTGGGTTGTATATTGGGCTCGTAAACCAATGTTCGTTCCACGTTCTATCGCTGTTGAAGCTGGTAAAGCTGACACTTTGATCTCTCCAGTAGACAAGAAAGTTGCTATGGCTTTTGGTGCAGGCGTTATTGCAATCGTTGCGATCTCTATGGGTCAAAGCAACGAACAATACCCAGTTACTACTCCATTGCAAGCTGGTTTGTTGCGTGGCATTAAATCAATTGAAATGCCAGCTACTTCAATCGCTGTTAAAGTTGAAGACGCTACTTACCGTGTACCAGGTCGTGCAATGCAAATGACATTGACTATCACTAACAATGGTGACTCCCCAATCCGTTTGGGCGAATTCAACACTGCTGGTGTTCGTTTCTTAGACTCTGCTGTTGCTCAAGACGAAACTGGATACCCAGACGACTTGTTGGCTGAAGAAGGTTTGACTGTTAGCGATAACAGCGCACTGGCTCCAGGCCAAACAAGAACTGTTCAAGTTACTGCATCTGATGCAGCTTGGGAAGTTTATCGTTTAGCTGACTTGATTTATGATCCAGATAGCCGTTTTGCTGGCTTGTTGTTCTTCTACGACGCAGCTGGTAACCGTCAATTGATCACAATCGACGCACCATTAATTCCAACTTTCATCTAATCTGATTAGATAATCGGGTTGGCTATGTAACAGTAGCCAACTAGGAATTGGAAACCCCTGAACCATGTATATGGATCAGGGGTTTTTTTTTAGTTACAATTTGAAATTAAAATAATGGAAATAAAAGAACGTATGTAAAAAAATCCATAAATTAATTTTTAAGATACTTCAATGTTGATCTTAGTAGGTTTAATAGCATCGCGTTTAGGGATAATGATCTCTAAAACGCCGTTAGCTGATTTAGCACTGATGGCATCAGCATTGGCGGAGTCAGGTAAGCTAAATCTTCGGTAGAAAGTGCCATAAGCACGTTCCACACGTTTATAACCTGTGTTCTCAGTTGTGGCTTCGGTTTTCTTTTCACCTTTGATAGTCAATACACTATTTTCCATAGAGATGTCGATTTCTTCAGGTTTGACACCTGGAATATCGGCATGGATAATGAACTTGTCAGCATTTTCTTTAATGTCAACAGAAGGCGACCACTCAGCAGTAGCGATTGAGCCTTCGGCACCGTTGCTGTTGTATGAGCGTTCAAGTTCCTTTTGTAGCTGATTTAATAATCCCCAAGGTTGATAAAGGGTAAGGGCCATAAAAGTCTCCTATAAATAATCAATGACAGTAGAATGAGGTGAGATTTTCACTCATGTAAAATATAGGGACAATGCCGATAAATTCAACACGACGAAAAACAAAATAGTTGACAAGGAATGGTCGGGTAATGAGCGCATCAAAACAGAAATCTGACAGTAAAACAGAAGCATCTATTCATAAAACTAACATACTTGCTTGATAAGGTGATCAATTTGTAATTGGGCAGTGACCGATCACTGAAAATTAAAACTGCATAGGTTTCTCCGTCATAAAAAATAGTTAGGTATAAGCTTCTATGAGCAAACAAAAATTATCACTACAAGAACAATTGCTTAAATCAGGTTTGGTGAGTGCGGCAAAAGCTAAGAGCGTGAAGAGTGAAAAATTCAAGCAGACCCGCCAGCAAAAAAACAACAAAGAAACACCGGTTGATGATGTGAAGGTATTGGCCTTAACGGCAAAAGCGGAGAAAACAGAAAGGGACAAACAGCTTAATGAACTACGGCAGCAAAAAGAAGAGCAAAAAAATAAGGCTGCCCAAATTAAGCAGTTAGTGGAATTGAACCGATTGCCGCAATCAGAAGAGGGGGTTGCCTATAGGTTTAATGATAACAATAAAATAAAAACAATATATCTTGAAGAAACCATACGCAGTGGCATCAGTACAGGCAAAATGCTGATTGTCAAAGTAGCAGGAGCTTATGAGGTGGTAATGGCAGACGTGGGCGACAAAATTGCGTTACGCGATCAAACCGTTGTCATAGTAGACAACCGAACACAAATTGATAGCAAAGACGAGCAAGAAAATGATCCTTATGCAGCTTATGCAGTGCCTGATGACCTGATTTGGTGACGATGGGGATAAGATGTTAAGGAAAAAACAGTGCTAGTCCTGCATAAGGTGCAACATAACAAACTAGCTTTTTAAGACAAACAACCGCAAATTTCTAAAAAGATAACACCCCGGAAGGATGTTATCTTTAAAAGGCTATGCCTCAATAATGGGTATCGGATCGGTCTATAGCATGTGTACGACGGTATTGCCAATGCCCAGCAAATGCAGTTGGCTTTCACTATCATTGGCAAAGAACATCTTCTCAATAACAGCACCGCCTTTATTGGCTATAATATCAATTTCGGTGCCCGTGCCGTTATACACCTTTTCATTGATCGAATCGCCGGTCAGCTTTATCATTGACAGATTCAAATTATTAATATAACTGTTTTCAGTTAACGTGGCCGTCAATGAAGTGGGCATAATCTCAAGCAAACTGTTATTAATCCCCGTTAAAGCTAAATTGTTAATGTTTGTGACAGAATCCTTAACCGACAACAGATAAGGTTCTTGAATAGCATTAAGAGCCCCTGAATCATTTGTAATCTGTGTCGCAGTCAAAGAAATTGTCGGCGTTGCCTTATCTGTCAATATAATGCCAGACAGCTTGTTCACATTGCTTTCCAAACCAGCGAGACTGTTACTGACATGTGCAGCAGTGTCCACCAGGCCAATTGTGCATACATGGCTATTTTTTGCATCAGCCACCACATTTGCCGCTAATTCATAGCTAATGGCCAGTGCATAAGGTGGGCTGATTTTACCCAAAATTGCCGCACCGTGGTTGAACTGGCTGGCAGTGATAGCAAATGTCGGTGTACCCGTATCAGTCAAAGTAATTCCTGAAATCTTGCTGGCAAGGGTTTGCAAACTGTCAAGATTCACCAAAACATTGGCCGCGCAGTCTATTACACCCATTGCAGTAACGTGGCTGTTTTTCGCATCTGCCGCCACATTCGCCACGGACTCCCCAGTGATTGCAAGATGATAGGATGAACTGATTTTACCAAGTAACGCAGCATCTTGGGTAAATTGGCTAGCTGTCAATGTAATAGTTGGCGTAATCTTATCTGTCAATGTTATCTTATAAGGCGTATTGATGTGGCTCAGCACTGCCACATCAGCAATAAACTGACTGGCGGCGATAGCCAATGCTTGCGTACCTTTACCTGTCAAAGCAATGTTATAAGGCGAATTGATCTTGCCTAACACGGAAGCATCCTGCACAAACTGGCTGGCACTAATGGTCGGGGTAGGCGTACTGGTATCAGTGAACGAAATGGTACTAATTTGACTGACCATAGCCTGCAACTTATTTAGGTTTGTCAAAACATTCGTACTTGAATCGTAAATCGATGCCGACAAATCAGTGCCTAATTTTGCAAGTGTTGCCGAATTGGCGGTGAGGTTGGCAACCGTGTCAGTAAAATGAATGCTCCCTGCAGTAAGCTGTGTATTCAGTGCCAGCAGCTGGGTTGCATTAGCGGTTACAGCGGACAAACTGTCATTGATGTTGCTGAAGGTTTCGTGGTTGCCTGATGAATCGAACATGATAGGGGCGAGTGCCAACACATCCGCCACATTAATAGGCCCATTAAAAGGGCTGTTGCTTGTGGTGTCTTGAACAGAAAGGAGTTGGCTGCCTATGGTGGCTAGATTATTAATATTATTGCCAATATTCCAGTTGTTATCGATGATATGGAAGGGGATATGTAATCCCACACCAACCAAAACGGAGGCATTATGAACATCCAAAATCAGCGACGTGCTGTTGCTTGACAAGATGTTAATGGACACGCCGTCAGGCAAAACAAAGCTATGGAGCGTGTTACCCAAAGAAAGCAATTGGGGCAGATAAGTGTTGATGTTGCCAGCAGTGTCTCCAACAGTGATTGAAAGTTCAGTCCGCAGCGGGGCGAGCATTGCCAAATTGGCACTGATATTAGCTGCCGTATCGGCGATATGAATACCGCCAGCGGCAATCTGTTTGCCGAGTGCTAGCAGTGGTGCGGTATTAGCGATGACAGTAAACAAAGAATCATTGATGTTGTTGAAGGTGTTGGGATTGCCCCATGCGTCAATCATCTTGGAACCCAGAGCCAGTACCTCAGTCACATTGATAGTCCAGCCAAAAGTACTGTAGCCGGTGGTGTCTTGCACGGACATAAGCTGACTGCTGATGGCAACTAAGTCATAAATTTTGTTGGCGATATTCCCCCAGTAATCAGCAAGATGAATTGGTGCAACCAATCCTGAATGGATAAAATTAAGCGTGTCGGTGGTATTGAGTGTTAACGATGTGCCATCTGAAGATTGGATGTTAATAATGCTGCCGTCCGGCAGGGTAATGGTCAAGGTTATCTCTTCACCCCAAAGCCCTGTATTGCCCAATGACAATAGTGTATTCATAGCGGCATTAATGTTAGCTACCGAATCAACAACGTTTACAATAATATCAGAGTCGTAAGCTTGAATATCAGGTGCAAGCCATTCCAGTGTGGCTGCATTGGCCACAATATTGGCAGCAGTGTCAGTAATATGCAGGGCATTTTCACCAATTTGTGAGCCTATTGCCAACAATTGGCTGGCATTGTTGGCAATATTTGCTGCAGTATCGGTGATAGTGCCGAAGACTTCAGCATAGCCTGCCGAATCAAACATCTTAGCGGCCAGTGTCAGCACATTAGCCACATTGATTGGGTAAGAAAACCAATAGCTAGTAGAGTCTTGCACTGATAATAGCTGACGACCCATGACCACCAATGCATTCAAATTAGCAGCAATATTAGAGTCACTGTCAACAATATTAATTGGAGCAGCCAGCCCTTCTTTGAAGAACGCTATTGCATCGGCAGCATCCATTGAGATCGAGGTGCCGTCAGTTGACAAAATGTTAATAGTCGTGCCGTCCGGCAAGGAAAATCCATGCAAAGTAGTTCCCCAAGCGAGTAATTTGGCTTGATTGGCGTTGCTATTGGCAGCTGAGTCGGCAACTATTACTGACAACGTGGCACCCAAGTTAATCAAGCTAGTCAATTTTGCCGCACGGAGGTTTATGCTTGCCGCTGTATCAGTAACGGTGGCGGATAGCTCGGTTCCTAGTAAGGCCAGCGTTGTTGCGTTGGCGGCAACGTTGAGTGCGTTATCGTTGACATGGATGCCACCAGCAGAAATCAGGGACCCAAGAGAAAGTAACTTTGCAGAGACGCTAGCAACAGGGGCGGCTGTGTCATTGACATGAATGCCACCAGCAGGGATTTGTGAAGTTAAAGCAAGCAACTTGTTTGAGCTGGCATTTACATGTGCGGCAGTATCAGTGATATTGCCGAAGCTATATGGATTCCCGCAATAATCAGTCATTTTAGGCGCGAGTGCCAACACGCCTGCAACGCTAATAGGTGAACTCAAAAGATTGCTGCCGGAGTTGTCCTGCACTGAAACAAGCTGTGTACCTAAAGCGGTCAGTGCATCAAGGTTATTGGCGATATTGCTGTTGTTGTCCACAACAGCGATGGGATTCTTGGATGTTTGGGCGTAAGCTAAAGCAGCGGAAACTGCTAATATAGTAGGGATGGCCATGTCAGATATGCTTTGCCGGATAGTTATAAACGGTTATTTCCTGCCCAGGAAAATATTGATGTATTTATGCGCAGCAATATTACGGCTGATGCGGGCTAATTTTAACCGACAAAGCTCAATTTAATTCATTTTTTTATGGTTTATAATTTGGGCATTGACAACAGATCATATTTTCTGAGCCAATTGGTAGGCATTGTCGTAAATAAGCATCATAGACAAAACTAAGTCAGGCTAGTCCAGTGATGTTTGTTTACATGGGGCGGACAACCCAAGGAATTGAAGGAATTGGTTGCAATTTGACTGCTGATGATTAAGCGGCTATTCCGGCAGGCATTGCCGGAATCCAGTTTACAGGGATGTGATGTGCTTTAAACCCCGTTTAAACTCAACCACTACCAAAAAACTATTTAGCACTTTCTTGCTTAATCAGTTTGCTGGCAATTTCAAGCATTTTTTCATGTGAACCGGCTAAAAGTCCATTGGTCAGGTATTTACCATTAATTACCAAAGCAGGTACGCCGGTGATGCCATAGCGTGCGGCAATAGCAGGTGCTTGGCGCATCTTTGAATCAACCGCAAAAGAATGGTATGCCTCGGTAAAACCGGCTTCAGTGGCTCCGTGCGCCACAAAGAACTTTTGCAATTGCTCTTCAGAATCCATTTTGTTTTTTGGGTCGCTACCATGTAAGGCGGCCTGCACTTGGTCAAATAAATCACTGTGGATTTTATCCACCATATCTAAAGATTCAGCTGTAAAATAAGCTTTGGCATGTTTGCCCCATAACTCATTGAAAACAGCAGGTTGACGGATAAATTCAACATTGGGAGGTAAGGTTTTAAGCCACTTTTTTAACGCGGGTTCAAATTCATAACAATGCGGGCAGCCATACCAAAAAAATTCAATGACTTCAACCTTGTCCGCATGTTGGGTGGGTTGTGCGGGTGATAAAGCCTGGTAACCGGGTTCTTGTGCTGGGGCAAGCGGTACAAAGCCAACAGATAAAACCAACACGCTGCGTAAGGCAATATTTTTTAGCAAATTTTTTAACATGGTCGACAGTGCTCCAATTTAGCTTAGATAGCAGGGTAAAGGAAAAATAGGGATTATTTCATCGTGGAAATACGGTAGGAGACGGCCTTGATTTCATCTTCGGACATTTTTTGGGCGATCATCCGCATCATATTGTCTGGGTTGCTGGTGCGCACCCCCGCTTTAAAATCGTTAAGCGTTTTTATCAAATAATCAGGTTGTTGCGATTTAATTAATGGGAAAGCAGCAGGTAGGTTGCCGTCACCCGACGGGCCGTGGCAAGCAATACAGGCAGAAACCTCACGGGTCAAGTCACCATTGCGATACAAGTCTGCACCTTGTGCGAGCAGCTCAGGCATGGTTTTGGCCTTAACAGTTTCACCACTGGCAGATGGCTCATCGTCATCATCGTTATTCGGTAAGGTTGGTTCGGGATTGGCAGAGATTTTCTGTTCGGCATAGTAAGCGGCTAAATCCATAATGGACTGTTCATCTAAGGACATGGCAATGCTGGACATTATCGGGTTTTTACGGGCACCACTTTTAAACGCATTGAGTTGTTGTATCAAATAAGAACTATGTTGCTGTGCCAATTTAGGAAAACTGCCAACCATACTGTTTCCATCCTGCCCGTGACAATTGGCACAAGCAGCTGCATGGGTTTTGCCCGCTTCAGCATCCCCTCGCGCATACAAGGGATTTGAGATGCAGGAAAAGGCCACGGCGAGTGAAGCGGTCAGCAAGAGTTTGTTCATTGAAAATCTCCTTTCGGAATAGTTGTTCATTTTATGCTAGCCTGTCAGGTTGACAGACCGCCTTTGCGTGGTCGAATTTTACCTTAATTAGCTAGCTTTAGCGAGGCAACTATGAATCCAATCTATCACCGCGCCACTTTTATGAACAGCTCTCCTAGTCTTGAAAACACCCCCGACGACGTGGGTCGGGAAGTGGCGTTTGCTGGTCGTTCAAATGCAGGAAAATCCAGTGCAATCAATACGCTGACAAGACAAAACCATTTGGCACGGATCAGCAAGACACCAGGGCGCACACAAATGCTGAATTTTTTTCAATTTGCCGAACAATTGCGGATTGTGGACTTGCCGGGCTATGGTTACGCCAAAGTGCCTGAAAGCGTGAAACTGCAATGGCATCGGTTGATGGAATCGTACCTAACTAAACGTGAATCGCTGTGCGGCATTGTGTTGGTGATGGATGTGCGTCATCCATTGACCGATTTTGATTGGCAAATGGTGGAATGGTGCCAGCATTCCGGACTGCCATTGCATATATTGTTGACCAAAGCCGATAAACTGACTTATGGTGCTGCCAAAAACACCTTATTGCAAGTGCAAAAGGAGCTGGCGGGCGTGACCATGCCAGTTAGCTTGCAATTGTTTTCATCATTAAAGAAAACCGGAGCCGATGAAATCCACTCGGTGTTGGATCAGTTATACGGCTTGGTTGAAAGCGAAGAGGAGATTGTGCAAAAAGAAAATGATAACCACGACTCCCCGAATAATTAGCACCACCCCATGACACCCACTGATCTTTGATATAATTGGATTTATTGATAATCTTAAAGCCCCATCTCCCCAAGGCCACCCCATGCCCCGCTACCTAGACCCCAAGAACGACCTGGTGTTCAAGAAAATCTTCGGCGAACACCCGCT
>CAIYOW010000020.1 GCA_903927955.1 uncultured Methylococcaceae bacterium
AGCGGGTGTTCGCCGAAGATTTTCTTGAACACCAGGTCGTTCTTGGGGTCTAGGTAGCGGGGCATGGGGTGGCCTTGGGGAGATGGGGCTTTAAGATTATCAATAAATCCAATTATATCAAAGATCAGTGGGTGTCATGGGCTTTGTTGCAGCGCATTTGAGGCAGGGCAAATATTGGCGGCGCACACCATTTATAATTTCAAGTAGTTTTATGCGTGATTCGATTGCCCTACCCTCGCTGGGTACAATTTTGTTCGGGGCAAAACTAATTTGGCAGTTTGCAGATTCACTGTATATTAAGGTGATGTTGGGCGGCGTAGCCCTTCGGCTTCGTTCAGGGAACGAGCCAAACAAACCAATGCGGCAGACCGCAAAAACGCTCCGATATTTTTTGCCGTTTATTAGGGCTGGATGGGCATCAATAAGCTTTTGCAAACAATAACAGCCCCCAGTTTTATAACTACTGTCACTGTAGGGAAATAAAATGCAGATCAAATTACCGTTTAACGCGTCCAAGCCTATTTTAGGTGAGGCGAGTGTTGAAATTGATAAACCTGACCAAGACACTTTTAGCTTTGTGGCCAATGAATTTTTTGTCAATTACCCCAAATGGGCGGTTGAGGTGATTGAATTGCACCCCTTGGACAGCAATGGCATCTATGTCGGGGCAAAAGGCAAACAAGTACGGGAAGACAACGGCCAAGTGGTCGAATCGGTGTTTGAAGTCACAGAATACAATCCAACCATTAAGTTTGTACTTAAGGGCTTGACCTCGCCGTATAAACAAACCTATATCACCGAGGGGCTGGAACAAAACCAACGCACCAAGTTGACGTTTATCTTCGAGATATTGGATGTTGATATTTTTATGCGTCCCTTTGAAAAACTAATACGCATTGCCATTGAAGATGGCGCAGAAAGTGTTGTTGAAAACATAAAAAACTTAATGACTGCAAAATGTTAACCACTGTAACTTTAATAACATTAACCTAGGTTTTGTATTATGCCCGCTCTATTTGAAAAAGATAATGGAATTATTCCACAAGTGCTGTCCGCCATTTTAGATGAATGTGTCAACGGTGTAACCTTGGCTGACCCCGATTTGGAAGACTCGCCCATTGTATATGCCAATAAAGCCTTTGAGCGGCTGACTGGCTACAGTAACGATGAAATCATTGGCTTAAACTGCCGTTTTTTGCAAGGCGCAGACAGGCAGCAACAGGCTCGTTTTGATATTGCCGAAGCCCTACAAAAACATGAACCGATAGAAGTGACCTTAAAGAATTATAAAAAAGACGGCACTTTATTCCATAATCGGCTAAAAATAGTGCCTTTGTTCGACAAAAAACAACGGGTTATTTATTACCTAGGCGTACAGTATGACATCACTGACCACGTCAATTCCCAAGATAAAATCAGGTCTTTGACTGACCTGCTTAATGAACGCTGATAAGTTTGCTTTGTCCTCTTTGTACTACGGCTTATAACAGTTATGAATGACGCTACCTTGGCTAATAACGGGCAGGAAATGCTCTTGACAGGGCAATTGTTTGGTCTTGCCCTAGTGGCTTTTTTTGGGCTGCTGATTTACGAAAAAAAGCATCCTTTCCTGCATTTTTCTGCAACTCTATATAAAGAATCCATTGTCACCAATTTAAGTGCATTTTTGACCAATAACTTGATGCTGACGGCTTTAAAAGCCTCATCATTATATTTGGTCGCCCAACAATTCTCTGACATCGGTTTACTGGCGGGTTTAAGCAATGGCCCATTGAAATGGCTGTTGACCTTTGCTTTTTATGATTTTGCCATTTATGTATGGCATGTTGCCAGCCACCATTCGCATTTTTTGTGGCGCTTCCATAAAGTGCACCATAGCGATAAAAGTTTTAACGCCTCCACTGGTTTCCGCTTCCATGTTTTTGATCTGCTGCTGGAAATTGTCTACAAATGTATATTTGTGGTGATCATTGGCGTTGACGCATACATAGTATTGTCAATTGAGATCATAGAACTGTTTTTTATATTTTTTCACCATGCCAATATTGCCTTTCCCAAAGAACAACAGCTTTCCCAAGTGATTATCACGCCTTCTTTACATCGCTTGCACCATTCCACGTTGCGCTCAGAACATGACAGCAACTACGGTATTGTGTTATCTGTCTGGGATAGGCTATTTGGCACGCGTAAAGACTTGGTGCCCGCCAAAATCGGCCTGGAACTATTAGAGGCTGACAATGTGGTGCAGCTTTTTTCGCTGGCATTCATCACCGAAACTAAAGTCAGGGAGTGGTTGAGATGGATACCCAAAGGCAAAAAATAATGGCTGTTTGTGCCAGTGCTGTTAGTGTGAGTAGGGTGACAGAAGTGATCATTGGCCTGTGCCCATGATTATTAAAACCCAAAAAGTCATCCCCGCCAGTGAGATTACCGACCCGCACCTTTTTTTACAGCGCCGTAAAGTAGTTAAAGCACTATTGGCTGCACCGCTTGCATACGCGGGCATCCATTCAGGTTTGGCGGCTGGACAGACAACACCCGGCAATGGCTTAGCATCCCATTATCAGACTGACAGCACAATAACCCCTGCTAATCTGGTTAAAAACTATAACAATTATTATGAGTTTTCATTAACCAAAGAACAACCCGCCAGCTTGGCACAAAGCCTGCGTATTGACCCATGGACTATTGAGATAACCGGCGAGGTTGAAAAGCCATTGCGCCTGGATTTGGATGATCTGCTTAAATTGCAAACCGTGCAAGAATACGTCTACCGCTTCCGCTGTGTGGAAGCGTGGTCTATGGTCGTGCCTTGGCTGGGCTTTCCGCTGGCCAGTTTGTTAAAAACTGCCAAGCCCTTATCAAGCGCACAGTTTGTAAAATTCACATCAATTCATCAGCCTGAGGCTATGCCCCTGCAAGCCAATAACACGATGCTGGAATGGCCTTATGTGGAAGGTTTACGGATTGATGAAGCTTTCCATCCGTTGACGTTACTGGCGACAGGGATGTATGGCGAACGGTTGAGCAAGCAAAATGGCGCGCCGATACGCTTAGTGGTGCCTTGGAAATATGGCTTCAAGAGCATTAAGGCAGTGGTGAAAATAGAACTGCTAAAAAAAGCGCCGCTGACCACATGGAACAAGTTTGCGCCGCATGACTATGGCTTTTATGCCAACGTCAACCCCGCCGTACCGCATCCACGCTGGAGCCAAGCCAGTGAACGTCCGTTAGGCAGCCATTTTTTCACGCCACGACGTAAAACGGAATTGTTCAACGGCTACGGCGAACAAGTGGCGGCGTTGTATCGCACGATGGACTTGTCACACTTCTTCTGATGTTGCCGAAAAAACTATCACCCCTTGATGTCTGCACAGCCATTTGCCTAGTGCCTTTGCTATGGCTAGCCTTGGACATTTTTTTAGATAAACTGGGTGCCAATGCCATACAAGCACTACATATCCGCTTGGGTGATTGGTCATTGCGGTTTTTATGCCTGACCCTTGCCGTCACCCCCGTGCAGACCCTCACCCAATGGCGTGGCCTGAGTGATTATCGGCGCTTATTGGGGCTGTACACTTTTTTTTACGCCACTTTACATTTGCTGGCCTATTTATGGCTCGATCACGGCCTGCAATGGCCTATCATCGCCATTGATATTTGGCAGAGTTCTTATATTTGGCTTGGTTTGGCGGCCTATATCATTATTTTTCTGCTGGCCATCACCACGCCCAAACGCGCTAAGAAACGCATGGGCAAGTCTTGGAAAAAACTGCACCGCACCATTTATTACGCCTCAATCTTAGCCATTGCCCATTATTTCTGGCAACTAAAGGGCAATCTGGCTGACCCCATGCTTTATTTGCTGATTATTCTGTGTTTGCTGGGCTTTCGCCTGTTGGTTTGGCTTAAAAGCCGTTATTTGTTTGGTTTGATGATTCCGGTCAAACGCAACAAGTGAGCGGGTAGGTGGGATGGTTAAGCGGATGTTAGTTCAAGGCTGAGCAAATCTGGAACATACTGGGTTGGCACTACAGTTGTTCCTGGCCTTGTGCGCAGCCAAAGTCCACTTCACCCTGCCGGTTGTCATCGGTGATGCCATTAAGCAACTCATCTAGCGTATAGACAGGGCCCACAGGTTCGATAATGATGCGCCCCCCTTCTGCACGCACCTCTACGGTTTGGTTCAAGGCCAATTGTGCTGATTGCATAAGCGCAGCAGGAATACGCACCGCCGGGCTGTTGCCCCATTTTTTAAGGATTTGGAGAGTCATGGGGGGACTCTATGTAGATACCATTGTTAATACGTTCAGTATAGTAATTGTGAATGCCCATGGCAACTACCCAAAACGTCCAATACGGAAAATATTAAGTGATATGCCTCACTGCACTCAGTGATTCAACACACCTTAACCAAAACAGCAGCCAACAACCCTTTAAAAAAACAAATAGTTACTATTTTTTAGCAGGCAAAACACAATAATAAAGCAATTATCTTGCCAATTTTCGCTACATTTTGTCACGCGGCAATATGACACATTTTCAAACAATAGGGCGGGCAGTAAACTTATCTCGCTGTTATTGGGTTGGCAGACTTGATAACAGCGCAGATCCTTCCTCTCTGATGCGGGTGGCGATGTTGCCCGCATCCTTTTTTGCTAGAGTTGTCTATGAAACGCAGTAACGCTTCTTATAAAAATGCCATTAACCAAGCCAATCTACAAGAATTGTTCCGCAAAACAGCCATTCATGAGGCGGGACATGCGGTGGGTATTTATTTGGGTAATCAGACCAAGCAATTACCACCTGTGTATTTTAGGATTGTAGTCAGGCAGGCCGCCAAACGACCCCAAGCGGATGCTTTTTTAATGCAGCGCGAAGCGGGCACGTTTGCCAAAATTGAAGGCGGGCGGATAATCCATAGCTTGCCGCCGTGTTATGCGGAAGCGGTCAAAAATTTTTCACCCGCCCAACAACAGGCTTACCAAAAAGCGTTTGAAGCGGATATGGTCAATTTTTTGATGGGGCCGATGGCGGAAGCGCACTCTATTGCCGTGCGTGATGGCAATCTGTTCCAC
Organism: uncultured Methylococcaceae bacterium; assembly: GCA_903927955.1. GTDB lineage: Bacteria > Pseudomonadota > Gammaproteobacteria > Methylococcales > Methylomonadaceae > Methylovulum. Next base: position 5,079 of record CAIYOW010000020.1, read on the forward strand.
CCTAGCTTGGTGTCGTTGACCACTTTGGGTTATTGTGGCGGTTTGAGTGATTTGGCGGTGATTGACGAGTATTTGGAATGTTGGCTTACAGACCCAGCACAACGCCAGCAAAAAATAGCCGATTTGTTATTGGAAGCGTTCCATTTTGTCAGCGCCCCTAGTTTTTGGTTTGCCATCAACACGCTGGCGCATTACATTTTGGCCAGCCAGAAAGATTACATTGATTGCGAAGAGGCCATCACGGTGATTGAAAGCGGTTTGCAGGCCACCCGTAAGACCGGCTGGGCGTAATTGGCTTAACGGCTGCCAAAAATGGCGGTGCCTATCCTGACCAGTGTTGAACCTTCGGCAATCGCCGCTTGCAGGTCTCCGCTCATGCCAAAAGAAAAGGTGTCTAAAGCCCCCTCCCCCATTTGCTGTACCGCGTCATATAGCCGCCGATAAGGCAAGCGTTGTCGGGCAAAATCTTGCTCAGGTGCTGGAATGGCCATCACGCCACGCAATTTGATGCGCGGCAGTTGTAACACTTGTCTGCACACTTCGTCCAGTTCGCCCAATGCCATACCGGATTTGCTGGTTTCGTCGCTGATGTTCACTTGCAGACACAGGTTGAGCGGCGGCAAATGGTCGGGCCGTTGCTCGCTTAGCCGTTTGGCAATCTTAATGTTTTCCACGCTATGCACCCAATCAAAATGCTGGGCAATCAGCTTGGTTTTGTTGGATTGTATGGGGCCGATAAAATGCCAGCAAATAGCATAAGCGCCCAATTGTTGTTGCTTAGCCAATGCTTCTTGGCAATAATTCTCGCCAAAATGCCGTTGCCCCGCCTGATAAGCCAATGCTATGGCACTGGCGGGTTTGGTTTTACTGACTGCCAACAACTGCACGGTGCCGGACGGCCTATTAAAGTCAGCTTCTGCTTGGCGTATTTGCTGTAGTACGTTGCTAAGGCGGGATATTAGAGTCATGTCATTAAGATAAAAAAGGATACCGCCAAATAATAACACTAAAAATCCTCACCGATTGATTGGGCATTGTCAAAACACGGTTGGGCTATGCGTAAACAAAGCAAGCAAGGTAAGGTTGGGTTTACCCTGAAGGGCATATAAGCGATAGCGTAACCCAACCTAAGCAAGGTAAAATATCACCCCTATCAATCATCAACTGTATTAGGCAGCATGACTACCCCAAGCGCACTTTTTCAATCAGACTTACCTTCCCTAACGCTGATCGCCCGTGGCAAAGTGCGTGACATTTATGCCGTCGATGAAGCCCATATCCTTATTGTCACCACCGACCGGTTATCAGCTTTTGATGTGGTGTTGCCCGACCCGATACCGGGCAAAGGGCGGGTGCTGACGGCGGTGTCTAATTTCTGGTTTGCAAAATTGCGCCATATTTTGCCCAATCATCTCACCCATATAGCTTTAGAGCAGGTGTTGCCGGACCCGGTCGAGCGGGCGCAGGTGGAAGGCCGGGCCATTGTTGTGAAGGTATTGCAAGCTTTGCCCGTCGAAGCGATTGTGCGCGGCTACCTGATTGGCTCAGGCTGGAAAGATTACCAGCAAACCAGTAGCGTGTGTGGTATCCGCTTACCGGAAGGTTTACAACAAGCCCAACAATTGCCAGTGGCCATTTATACGCCCTCCACTAAAGCAGCGGTGGGCTTGCATGATGAAAATGTATCGTTCGCGCGGACGGTGGAACTGATGGGGCAATCACTGGCGGAGCAAGTGCGTGATGCCAGCCTGAAGTTGTACCAAGAAGCGGCGGATTATGCCAAACAGCGGGGCATTATTATTGCCGACACCAAATTTGAATTTGGCGTGGATGCACAAGGCGTATTGCATTTGATTGACGAGGTATTAACGCCCGATTCCTCCCGCTTTTGGCCTGCCGACCAATACCAAGTGGGCATCAGCCCGCCGAGTTTTGACAAACAATATATCCGCGATTATCTGGAAACCTTGGATTGGGATAAAACCGCACCGGGGCCGCATATACCGGCTGAAGTGGCGGCATACTGCGCGGCTAAGTATCATGAGGCGGAGCTGCGGCTGACACAAGATTTGGTAAAGTAGTAAGGTAGCCTGGATATGGCCGTCTATACGCTGTTGTGTTTACACCAAGAGACGAAGCAGTGAATTAACAGTTACATTCTGTCCACAATTTTTTCCAAAAAATCGCGGGTGTTCAGGTGTTTTTGCCCGTTGCCGACCAACAATGCCAAATCTTTGGTCATAAATCCCGCCTGAACGGTGTCGATGGTGGCTTTTTCCAGTTTGTCGGCAAAGGCCACCACGGGCGGGGTCTGGTCAAAATTGCCCCGGTAACGCAACGCCGATGTCCAGGCAAATAGCGAGGCGATGGGGTTGGTGGACGTGTCTTTACCTTGCTGGTAATCCCTAAAATGCCGTGTCACCGTACCATGTGCCGCTTCGGTCTCCACGGTTTTGCCATCGGGGGTAATCAGCACCGAGGTCATTAAGCCTAGCGAACCAAAACCCTGCGCCACCACATCCGATTGCACGTCGCCGTCATAATTCTTACAAGCCCAGACAAAGCCACCTTCTGACTTGATGGCGAATGCCACCAGATCATCAATCAGGCGATGTTCATAGCTTAAATTAGCCGCTTGGTACTGGTCTTTAAACTCGCTGTCGAATACCGCTTGGAAAATATCCTTAAAACGGCCATCGTATTTTTTCAGGATGGTATTTTTGGTGGAATGGTAAACCGGCATATTGCGCGCCAAGCCGTAGTTAAAGCAAGCCCTGGCAAAGCCTTCGATGGATTCATCTAAATTGTACATGGCCATAGCCACGCCATTGGCCGGAAAATCAAACACTTTATAAACGCTAGGCGCGCCGCCCGATGCGGGGGTAAAAACCAGTGCCAGTTCCCCCGCTTCCTTGACCACAAAATCGGTGGCTTTGTATTGGTCGCCAAAGGCATGACGACCGACCACAATGGGTTTTTGCCAGCCTTGCACATAACGCGGCACATTGCTGCAAATAATTGGTTCACGGAAGATCGCACCATCCAAAATATTGCGGATGGTGCCGTTGGGCGATTTCCACATCTGCTTTAGCTTAAATTCTTGCACACGCGCTTCATCAGGGGTGATGGTCGCGCATTTTACGCCAACGCCATATTTTTTAATGGCATGGGCGGCATCAATAGTCACTTGGTCTTCGGTCGCATCTCGGTTGATAATGGACAAATCATAGTATTCCAACTGGATGTCCAGATACGGCAAAATCAGCATGTCTTTGATATAAGCCCAAATCACCCGGGTCATTTCATCGCCATCCAGCTCCACCAATGGGGTATGCACCTTTATTTTTGCCATGTTGTTCTCCAATCAAATTATAAGTTGTTGAATCATGTTACACCTCTGCTGATCGCGGTCATTGGCGCATACAGGCTTCGGCTTCGCTCAGCCAACGTGCTGTGTAACAACACTTTAGATAATCAGCAGGTTGTAGTAATCTAGCGCATTGGCTCGCCGCTAGCTTTTCGCTAATGGCAATCATACCTTTTACACACAAGCCTTTATAGTAGCCATTTAAAAAAAGAGAGTAAAAACTGATAATGCGCGGAATACTGGATCAAATTAAAAATGCCTTGGTTTACGATGCTGACAAAGAGTTTTACGCCAAATTGTTCCCCGATTCTGTACCACGGATAGATTTGCTGCGTATGAGAAAAATGAATGAAAGCGATTTGGCGGATGTATTGGCCATTGAACGGCAAAATTATCCGTTTCCGTGGGAACAGGATATTTTTACCGATTGTTTTAAAGCGGGCTATAGCTGTTGGGTCTGTGAAGAAGACGATAAAATTTTGGGTTATTGCCTGATGTCCATTGCCGTTGGGGAAGCCCACGTACTGAACATTTCGGTGCACCCTGCCGAACAAAAACAAGGCGTAGGCCGGAAAATGCTGGAGCATTTGCTTAACATAGCCAAAGGGAAAGCAGAAACGGTATTTTTAGAAGTCCGCCCGTCCAACCCTAGAGCCTTGACCTTGTACCAAAATATTGGTTTTAACGAAATAGGCATAAGGAAAGATTATTACCCCGCCGAACAGGGGCGCGAGGATGCCATTATGTTGGCTATGCAATTGTTCTGATGCAAGCCCGCCCACCACTTTGCGCCGCAACCTAATTAATACGCGTTTTCCGGCTAATCTTTTACTAACGGATAATCAACATGCGTCTGGGATAATGATATGGAAATCATCGATAACATCAATCACCTGCTGGGCGACAACCTAAAACAGACCCTTAAGCCGGGCGTAAAATTAAAGATTGCCGCCTCCTGCTTCTCGATTTATGCCTTCGAAGCCCTTAAAAAGGAGCTGGAACGTATTGCTTCACTAGAATTTATCTTCACTTCGCCAACTTTCCTGCCCAATGCAGTCACCGACAAATTAAAAAAAGAACGCCGCGAGTTCCATATCCCCAAAGCCGAACGGGAGCGTCGTTTTTATGGCAGTGATTTTGAAATTCAACTTAAAACTGAACAACCACCAGCTAAAGCTGGTGGGTTCGTATAATGGACTAAAGTCCGGATACGGGTCATAAGACCCGTTCATGTTTCGGTTCTAAAATTATCATCTCCTTTAGGCTCGAAATGATGTTCCAGATAATTTTTTAT
>CAIYOW010000021.1 GCA_903927955.1 uncultured Methylococcaceae bacterium
AATCCACGGCATCATGCTACGCAGTTCGGCGCCGACCACCTCAATAGGGTGTTCCGCGTTCAGACGACGGCGGGCGGTCATTTCTGGGTAGTTGGTCAGGCCTTCCATGATGAAGCGTTTGGCATACTCGCCATTTTGGATATTTTGCAAGGCTTCTTTCATGGCCCAGCGGCTTTCTTCGTTGATGACTTTAGGGCCGGTGACATACTCGCCATATTCTGCATTGTTGGAAATGGAGTAGTTCATGTTGGCAATGCCGCCTTCGTACATCAAATCCACAATCAATTTCAATTCGTGCAAGCACTCAAAATAAGCCATTTCTGGGGCATAGCCCGCTTCCACCAAAGTTTCAAAACCGGCTTTGATCAGCTCGACCGCACCGCCACACAACACCGCCTGTTCGCCGAACAAATCGGTTTCCGCTTCGTCGCGGAAAGTCGTTTCAATAATGCCGGAACGACCACCGCCGATAGCTGAAGCATAAGACAAACAAATGCTTTTGGCAGTGCCGGAAGCATCTTGGTGAACAGCAATCAAATCCGGCACACCGCCGCCACGGACAAACTCAGAACGCACGGTATGGCCCGGCGCTTTAGGGGCAATCATAATAACGTCCAAATCGGCGCGTGGCACCACTTGGTTGTACAAAATGGAGAAGCCGTGGGCAAACGCCAAAGCCGCGCCTTGTTTGATGTTGGGTTCAATTTCGGTTTTGTACAATTGCGATTGGAATTCGTCCGGGGTCAAGATCATCACAATGTCTGACTCGGCAACGGCCGCCGCCACTTCTTTGACCACCAAGCCGTGCGCTTCGGCTTTGGCAACCGATGGCGAACCGGCGCGTAAACCCACCACCACTGATACACCGGATTCTTTCAGGTTAAGCGCGTGGGCGTGGCCTTGTGAGCCGTAACCAATAATAGCCACTTTTTTGGCTTTGATGATGGCAAGGTCTGCATCTTTGTCGTAATAAACGTGCATGGTTTTTCCTATTTTTCTTATCAGGTTAAAAATTTGTAATAATTGCGGCTACACGTGCAAACCGTGGTCGCCCCTGCAAATACCGGTGGCGCCCGAGCGTACGACTTCCACGATGTGGTCAGGATTGAGCGTGGCTACAAAAGCATCCAGCTTTTCTGACGTGCCGGTGATTTCAATAATATACGTCTTATTGGTCACATCAATGATTTTGCCACGGAAGATATCCGCCAAGCTTCTTATCTCGTTGCGTGATTGTTCGTCAGCTTTGACCTTAACCATCATCAGTTCGCGTTCGATATGGGAGGATTCCACCAAGTCAGCCAGCTTGACCACATCAATCAGCTTATTGAGTTGTTTGGTAATCTGGTCAATTACATTGGCATTGCCGCTGGTCACCAGTGTCATCCTAGATAAGCTAGGGTCTTCGGTGGGGGCCACCGTCAACGATTCTATGTTATAGCCACGGGCAGAGAACAAGCCCGCCACCCTTGACAACGCGCCGGATTCGTTCTCAATCAAAATGGAAATGATATGTCTCATTATGCCAACTCCCTGTCGGTTGTCGTGCCGGTGGCAACCCTTAATTTCATGTCGTTGTGGGCTTTGCCCGCTTCAATCATTGGGTAAACGTTTTCGGTGCGGTCAGTGATAACGTCCAAAAACACCGTGCGGTCAGTCATGGCAAAGGCTTTCTCCAAGGCCGGACGCACTTCATCGGGTTGGTCAACACGCATCCCGACATGACCATAAGCTTCCGCCAATTGCACAAACTCAGGGATGGTGTCCATGTACGAATGTGAATAACGGCTTTCGTAAGTGAATTCTTGCCATTGCCGTACCATACCCATATAGCGGTTGTTCAGGTTAATGATTTTTATCGGCGTTTTGTATTGCAGTGCCGTGGACAATTCTTGGATACACATCTGGATACTGGCTTCGCCGGTGACGCACGCCACTTGGGCATCAGGAAACGCCAATTTGACCCCGATAGCCGCGGGCAAACCAAAGCCCATCGTGCCCAGACCACCAGAGTTGATCCAACGGCGTGGTTTGCTGAAACGATAGTATTGCGCCGCCCACATCTGATGCTGCCCGACATCGGAGGTGACATAAGCATCCCCTTTGGTCACCTCATAAAGTTGCTCAATGACATATTGCGGCTTTATCAACGGCGAAGCGCGGTCATATTGCAAACAGTCAATGGCTTGCCATTGGCTAATCTGTAGCCACCATGCTTCTAGGGCTTTTTTGTTGACCTTGCCTTTATGTTCAGCAATCAGCTCAATCATCAGCGCCAGCACTTGTTTGACTTCACCGACAATAGGCACATCCACTTTAACGGTTTTGGCAATGGATGCGGGGTCTATGTCAATATGGATAATTTTGGCATACGGGCAAAATAAGTCCAGTTTGCCGGTGACTCGGTCATCAAAACGCGCACCAATGGCAATAATCACATCGCTTTCGTGCATTGCCATATTGGCTTCGTAAGTGCCGTGCATTCCCAACATGCCAACAAATTGCTTGTCATTGGCAGGATAAGCACCCAAACCCATCAAGGTGTTGGTCACCGGATAACCCAACAATTGGCTGAAGGCTGTCAATTCTTGGCTGGCTTCACCCAATACCACCCCGCCACCGGAATAAATCATCGGTTTTTTGGCGTTTAACAGCAATTCGACCGCTTTTTTGACTTGGCTTTTAGATACCGAAGTGACTGGGTTATAAGAACGCATAGTCACTTTTTTGGGGTATTTGTAAGGCACTTTAATGTTCGGGTCGGTGATATCCTTAGGGATATCAACCACCACAGGGCCAGGTCGGCCGGTAGTAGCCACATAAAACGCCTTTTTGACAGTTTCCGCCAGCTTGGTGACATCTTTGACCAAAAAATTATGCTTAACGCAGGGGCGGGTGATGCCCACCATGTCCACTTCCTGAAAAGCATCGCTGCCAATCACTGGCGAAGGCACTTGGCCTGAAATGACCACCATCGGGATAGAGTCCATATAAGCGGTGGCAATCCCTGTGACCGCATTGGTGGCACCAGGGCCGGAAGTGACCAGCACCACGCCGGGTTTGCCGGTGGCGCGTGCGTAGCCGTCAGCGGCATGGGTGGCGCCTTGTTCGTGACGCACCAAAATGTGCTTGACACCGTCCTGCTGGAACAGCGCATCATACAGATGCAACACCGCTCCGCCGGGGTAACCGAAAATATATTCTACGCCTTCGTCTTGAAGGCTCTGGACTAGAATTTGTGCACCGCTTAGCTCCACGCTAATACCTCAATAACAAATGGTAATGTAAATCCGGCTGTAAGCTTTGCAATTTTTATGTCTGGGCAGTGCCCGTCACAAAAAACAAAGCCGTTCAGCTTGTTGGCTGGCAGCCAGCCTTCAGGGTAATCTGCTATTCTACATTTTACTAGCCCTTTTATACAAATGTAATGCATAAGTTATTGGCGAAAGTGTAAACTTATCAGCCAAAGCATAGGTAATAATGCAATTAGGCAAGGGTTTCGCCAGTAAAACCTTGCTTGACAGGTTAAGATAAGAAACATTTAGGATTGCTGGCTGTCCAAAGCAGATACGACATCTGGCTGGTATCCCGATAATATAAAGAGGCCACAACATGCTAAACCAACACCCTAAACACCTGTTACTAACTGTTTTGCTGCTGTTGCTGGCGGGTTGCGCCAGTGACACAACTAAACCACCTGAAAGCACTGCCGGACAAATTTACCAGCAAGGGGCCATAGCACCCTTACACACCTATCCGCTGCCTAACCCGCCAGCCTTTTCGCAACAACCCAATCTACCCGAACAGTCGGCAGGCCGCTATGCCGCCAATGCGGTCAGCGGCACTTACGCCCAGTCTTTAGGGGTGCGAAGCTTCATCAAAAAAATGGTGCAACAACATGGTTTTTCAGAAAGTTATCTGAACGGCCTGTTTTCCACCGCCAACCGCTTGGATTCGGTCATCAGATTGGAAAATCCGCTGCCATCCACCGGCCCCAGCAAACCAAGTCCGGGTAGTTGGACACGTTACCGCAACAAATTTCTGACCGAAGCCCATATTGCCAATGGGGTAGAGTTTTGGCGCAACAACCACGCAGCCATCCAGCGCGCCAGCAGCACTTATGGTGTCGATCCTGAATATATTGTTGGTATCATCGGCGTGGAAACCTATTTTGGCAAAAACTTTGGCAAAACCTGTGTTTTTGATGCGCTAACCACCTTATCGTTTGACACTTACCGGCGTTCCCAATACTTCACCTCAGAATTGGAAAATTTTCTGCTGATGACTCGTGATGAAGGCTTCGACCCCCGCAAGCCACAAGGCTCTTGGGCCGGTGCCATGGGTTATGGCCAATTTATGCCCAG
>CAIYOW010000022.1 GCA_903927955.1 uncultured Methylococcaceae bacterium
ACTGGCCGGGTTATCCATCACCGAAAAGGTCTACCACACCACCGGCACCGAAGTGGACTTGGTCAACAGCAAAGGCGCAGTGGTCAACCAACTGATCTTCACCCACGACACCGAAGCCCATCTGCATTTGTTGGGCATTGGCAGCACCGTGGTGCATGTGCTGTAACGCCCGGTAGATACAAGGGTGGGCACGCCGTTTGTGTCCACCGTTGGCGTTGCCGATGTGACGCGTGGGCATGAGAGGCGTACCCACCCTGCCAAACTTTATGTCCTATGGTTTGACGGAATGGTTACTTAATCATACTTAATCAATGGCGGCAAACCCCAACTAATGGTATAACAAAACCAGTTATCCCATTCACGGAGCTTGCCCATGCCTGTTTACAAACCCACAGCTATCCCCGCTTCAGAAATAACGCCGCGTCAATTATTCAATGACCGCCGCCGGTTTATGCAAATCGCCGCTGGTGCGTCCCTAGCCGCATTGTTGCCGCCGTCGGTTTGGGCGGCTGACAATAAATTGGCGGGCGTTAAAAACCCTGCCTACACTGTGCCAGAGGAGTTGACCCCGTACAAAGACGTGACCAGTTACAACAATTTTTACGAATTTGGCACGGGTAAGGATGACCCAGCAAAAAATGCCGGTAGTTTAAAAACCAGACCGTGGACTGTCACGGTGGAAGGCGAAGTAAAAAAGCCACAGGTGTTTGACCTGGATACGTTAATGAAAATGGCGGCTATTGAAGAACGGGTTTATCGGTTGCGCTGCGTCGAAGCGTGGTCGATGGTGGTGCCGTGGCTGGGGTTTTCTTTGGCGGAGCTGATCAAGCAAGTGGAACCCACCGGCAAAGCCAAATTTGTGGAATTTATCAGCCTGAACGATCCCTCGCAAATGCCCGGACAACAGACATCGGTATTGGCATGGCCTTATCGTGAAGGGCTTCGCATCGACGAGGCAATGCATCCCCTTACCCTGCTGACCTTTGGCTTGTACGGCGAATTATTGCCCAACCAGAACGGTGCGCCTATCCGTGTGGTCGTGCCGTGGAAATACGGTTTTAAAAGTGCCAAGTCTATTGTCCGCATCCGCTTTACCGAGCAGCAGCCAGTGACCAGTTGGATGCTGGCGGGGCCGGGTGAATATGGTTTTTATTCGAATGTTAACCCCACTGTTGACCATGCCCGCTGGAGCCAAGCCAAAGAACGCCGCATCGGCGAGTTTTTACGGCGCAAGACACTGATGTTCAATGGCTATGAACAGGAAGTGGCGGCGTTGTACACGGGTATGGACTTGACAGCGAATTTCTGATTATGGCACTAAAAAACCTTAGCAACCAAACCTTGGCCTGGCTAAAAAGGGGTGTGTTTTTATTGGCTTTAGTGCCGTTGGGCAATCTTGCCGTGGCTGGTTTTACCGATGGTTTGGGGGCCAACCCCATTGAAAAGATCACCCGTAGCACGGGTTATTGGACGCTGACCTTGCTGTTGATAACACTGTCAATCACGCCTTTGCGGAAGCTTTCTGGCTGGCAATGGCCAGTACGGTTGCGTCGGATGTTAGGTTTATTTGCCTTTTTTTATGCTTGCCTGCACTTTTCGATGTACTTGGTGGTTGATCAATTTTTTGATTGGGAAGGTATTGTCAAAGACATCGTCAAGCGCCCTTACATTACGGTTGGCTTCCCGGCTTTTTTATTGATGCTGCCGATGGCAATCACCTCCAGCGATGGCATGATACGCCGTTTGGGCGGCAAGCGTTGGCGGCAATTACACCGCTTGGCATACCTCTGTGCCATTGGCGGCGTGGTGCATTATTGGTGGCTGGTTAAAAAAGACCTGACCAATCCCATCACATTTGCGCTATTACTCAGTGTGTTGTTCGGTTTACGGCTGTTTTATGTCGCGAAAGATGCTATTAAGCGGCGGCGCAATGCGGATACCGGTACGGCTGCCCGCTAAAGGAAATATTATTTGCCCGCCAACAAATCTTCCGGTTTTGCCGCCATAAAATCATCCGGTGGCGGCATAGAGCCAGGCACATAGCGGTGTGCCCATAGCCCTAGCTGTTGCAACACGGGCAGCAAATCGGCGCCTTTGGCGCTTAATAAATACTCATAGCGTGGTGGGTTGGTTTGATAAGGCTGTTTTTTGATGATACCGTTCTCTTCCAATTGCCGTAATCGGTTTGCCAAGATATTGCTGGGAATGCCCTCCGGTGAGTTTTGGAAGTCGCCGTATTTGCTTTTACCCATGCACATATCGCGGACTATCAACAAGCTCCATTTGTCACCGATCATTTCCAGTGCAGCGGATAAAGGGCATTGCGAGCGGTAATTTTGAGCCAAGCTTTTCATCGCCTTTTCATCTATCCCTGTTTCTTAATCTTGTCACTTGCAAAATAAAAGTGTGTGTGTGACAATCTTATCACTTGCTAATTGCAAGTGACATACCTTTCTTCATCAACTTGAGCAAAAGCTTACTATGAAACTCTATCATTTCCCAATTTCACCTAATTCCCGTCGTGTTGTTGCCACCTTACATCATTTGGGGCTGGACTGCGAACTTCAGGCCGTTGATTTAAGCAAACGTGCGCAACTGCAACCAGAGTTTGTGCAAATCAACCCCAACCACATGATCCCCACCTTGGTAGATGGCGATTTTGTGTTATGGGAGTCCAACGCTATTATGCAATACCTGTGCAGCAAAGTGCCAGACAACAGCCTGTTACCTGCCGACCCTATTGGCCGAGCCGATGTTAACCGCTGGCAGTTTTGGCAAACCGGACATTTTGGCAGTGCTTGTGGCGTTTTTATTTTCGAAAACCTTATCAAGCCGGTGTTTTCGCAAGCCGAGCCAGATTTACAAGAAATCGCCAAAGGCGAAGAACGCTTCCATCGTTTCGCTAAGGTGCTGGACGATCACTTGAAAGGCCGTGATTGGTTGGTGGGTGATGATGTGACCTTGGCAGACTTTTCGGTGGGTTCTTATCTGGATTTGACCAGCATGGCAAAATACCCTGTTGAACCGTATTTGGAAATCCAGCGTTGGTATGCGGGTATCGAAAAATTAGCGGCTTGGCAAAGTTCAGCACCACAGAAGTTTTGATGGCATTTTGTCCTGCTCGCCAAGCAGTGGCATTTTTAGCATAGCTTTTTTATGCTGATTGAGTGGAAGCAAGCACACGCGTTAGCAGGCATTGCTTCCATTCATATAATATCTATTTCAAACGCTTGGCGGCAATCCGCAACCTTAAGGCATTCAGCTTGATAAAGCCTTCGGCATCTTTTTGGTTGTACGCGCCTTGGTCTTCTTCAAAAGTGGCGATGCTTTCATCAAACAAGCTATCGGTGTCAGACTGGCGGCCCACCACGACGACATTGCCTTTATAAAGCTTCAGCCGGACTTTGCCGTTGACATTCAGCTGCGATGCGTCAATCATGGTTTGTAGCATCCTGCGTTCTGGACTCCACCAATAGCCGTTGTAAATCAATGAGGCATAACGCGGCATCAGTTCATCTTTCAAATGCGCCACTTCGCGGTCCAAAGTAAGCGACTCAATCGCACGGTGCGCTTTTAACATCACTGTACCGGCGGGGGTCTCGTAACAGCCGCGTGATTTCATGCCGACATAGCGGTTTTCGACAATGTCCAAGCGTCCCACGCCGTTTTCACCAGCGATTTTATTGAGTTTTTCCAGCACTTCGGCGGGCGAATGGGCAATACCGTCAATCGCCACAATATCACCTTGCCGGTAATCCAATTCGATGTAAGTGGCTTGGTCGGGGGCTTGTTCAGGGCTAACCGTCCAACGCCACATGTCTTCTTCAGGCTCCGCCCAAGGGTCTTCCAGTACGCGGCCTTCATAAGAAATATGCAATAGATTGGCATCCATGGAATAAGGCGAAGATTTGCCTTTTTTCATTTCTACCGGGATGCCATGTTTTTCGGCATAATCCAGCAGGCTTTGCCGTGAGGTCAAGTCCCATTCCCGCCACGGGGCGATCACATGAATATCGGGGCGTAGCGCGTAAGCACCTAGCTCAAAACGTACTTGGTCGTTGCCTTTGCCGGTGGCGCCGTGCGAGATGGCATCTGCACCGGTCTCGTTGGCAATTTCAATCAAGCGCTTGGCAATCAGCGGGCGGGCAATGGAGGTACCCAATAGGTATTCACCTTCGTAGATGGTGTTGGCGCGGAACATGGGGAACACGAAATCACGCGCAAATTCTTCGCGTAAATCGTCGATATATATTTCTTTTATGCCCATAGCTTGGGCTTTGCTACGGGCTGGTTCGACTTCTTCGCCTTGACCCAAGTCTGCGGTAAAGGTGACCACTTCGCAAGCATAGACATCTTGCAACCATTTGAGGATAACGGAAGTATCCAAACCGCCGGAATAGGCCAACACCACTTTATTAATTTCTGACATTACACTGCACCCTAAGGTTAAAAATGCCGCTAATTATAGCTGAATTTGCCAGTTCCGGCAGAAGTCCCGCCATCATCATTTGTATTCAATCAAAAACCGCCGCCGTTGCCGCCAGCGATCCCACCAATAACTGAGCTGACCGACCGTAATGGGAAGTTGCTGGATATGGCTATGGACACCGTACAACAGTAAGGTGGCAGGAGAGGCTTGTTTCCATTTTGCGCGGGAAGCCGAGCGCAAGCTTAGCCCTAAGTACAGCCCCAACATAGCGCACAACGGCAACAGCGATTGCAACGACACAGCAGCGGCAATAGCAGCAATTGCAATGCCTATCAGCACCAAACTATGGCGGGCGTTACGCCGACAGTCAGATTGCCATAACGGAAAAGCACTGCCCGCCAAACGTTGGGAAACTTCGGCATAGGCATAACCGGCACGAAAAGCGCGGCGCCAATACGCTTGCCAACTAGTGATGGCCAAATCATGCAGGGTCATGGGCTGGTCGATATGCAGGATTTTATAGCCTGCGGCACGGATTCTCTGGCATAACTCAGGCTCTTCTCCAGCTATCAAATCTTCGCTAAAACCGCCCACTTGCTCTAAAACCGATTTACGCACCAAGGCATCGCCGCCGCAAAATTCACTCTCACCCGCCGCATAAACCCAATCCAAGTCCAACACGCGGTTATATAACGATTGTTCGGGATGCAGTTCGCGGCGATGCCCCCACACCACAGCCACCTGTGGGTCGTGCAAAGCAGTTAGCGCGTGGTTGATAAAATCAGGATGCAGCAAGGTGTCACCATCGAGGAACAAAATAGTGTCCGCTTGTGCCACCCGCCAGCCTGCGTTGCGGCCCAGTGCTGCGGAAGGCCGCTGGGGTTGCACGGGGATGACGTGAACACCTAAGGCCGCCGCCCGCTCCGGACTGCCATCGCTGGAGTTGGAATCGACATAAATGATCTCTGGCGGCACTGTGCTGACACTGGGGCTAACACTATGGCTGGCCAAAACCGATTCCAGACATTTGACCAGTCGGTCGCCTTCATTGCGCCCTATCACCACTACCGATAATGCGGGGCGTTGTGCATTTGCCATAAAGTCTCCTTTTGCAAAAAGGTGTTGCCTATCAAACCCTGTTCAAGCTGCCGCTGTCAAGCTTTGCAATACGACGGTATCCAGCTTTGCGCCAGCATATATTCGGGCACTTCGTTAAAATCAAAAGCCTCGCCGTCTTTTACCATTTGCTCAATATCAAACAATAAGGCCACTTCGGGGATGTCGGCAAAAAATAGCTTATACAACGGGCGCACCATCATTTTGGAGGCTTTCATACCCATAGGGCCAATAAAATTGCGGCGTTGGCCAACATGGGCAATCTCATCGATGGTGATTTCATCCAGTAATTCATGCAAACGCTGGCATACTTCCGGCTCGTCTTTCAGAATGTCATCAAATAACTGATGTAAATGGAAATAATAAGTCACGCCCATCAGTTCGGTGACAAAAGCGGGCGGATCCATGAACACGCCCGGCACTTTGGGGAATTGCCTGTAAATCCATTCCTTAGCGGGGCTTAAGGGTTTCCATTCAACCTGATCAAGGCCGCAAGTCCGTAACATTTCATCAAACAACCGCCAATGGCAAAATTCTTCCGCCAAATGTACCCGGCTGATTTTGTCTTCTATGCTGTACGAATGGGCCATATCCGGCACCACACCCCATGCACCTTTAATGCCAACCCATTCGTGGCGGGCAAACTTATACATGCTGGTCAGCATTAAGGTCATGCGGTCTATTGACTGCACGTCATCGACAAAATCAACATAGTTGCGGTAAAAAGCATCGGGGTCTGCCAAAGGTGTCCGCAAACTGACCGGGTTGGCCTTAAAATAGTCCAGTTTTTCTCGTTTTTTGGCGAGGTCTTGCTCCGCTTCAAACAACTCCCCCCCGTGCTGTTGGGTAAATGCCCAATAATCAACAAAGTTGTCCTGCCGTTGTTGCTTGTTTGCCGGGGTGAATATCGACAAAAACTTGTTTTGCTCCATAATGGCTTGCTCGGGTGGGTTGAAAATAGGTTTTTTAAGACCGTTTAGTTAAGGCTCATTTTTAGCGCGGCAACGGTGGGCCAAGGTGCCAACACTAAGGCCATGCATAACATGGCCATTAAAATATTAAGTTGCGCGTCAATGGGCAGGCCGCTACTGGCCATTTCCACGGCATTGCTGGCAAAAATAAGCACCGGCACATACAACGGCAACACCAGCAAGGATAGCAGCATCCCGCCACGGCGCAAGCCTACGGTAAGGGCAACACCAATTGCACCCAACAGGCTTAGCACCGGTGTACCCAGCAACAGCGTCAACAGCAGCACGCCTAAGGACTGGCTGGGCATACCTAACAGCACCGCCAATAAAGGGGCTATCAGCAGTAACGGCAGACCTGTCACCAGCCAATGCGCCAGCACCTTGCCTAGCACCAACAGCGAGGGAGGATGCGGGCTTAACAATAGCTGTTCCAGCGAGCCATCATCAAAATCGGAACGGAACAGGCTATCCAGTGACAACATGGCTGCCAATAGCGCCGACACCCAAATAATGCCGGGGGCGATGGCTTGCAGCAAATGTGGCTTTGCGCCTACGCCCAGCGGGAATAAGGTGATCACTAGGACGAAGAAAAATAGCGGGTTGGCAATTTCCGAGCGGCGGCGCAGTGCCAATAACAGGTCGCGGCGGATAATGGCGAAAAATGCGGCGGATAAGGACATCAGCTTAAGCGGATCCGTTGCACATCGGTGCTAGGTAGGTTTAATTCGTGGTGCGAGGTTAACACAATCATGCCGCCCCGGTCACATTGTTCTGCCATTAATTGCTCACTTAGGGCAATGCCTTGTTTGTCCAGCGCGGTGAACGGTTCGTCTAAAATCCATAGCGGGCAAGGGGCCAGCAGTAAACGGGCCAACGACAAGCGGCGTTTTTGTCCGGCGGATAGTGTTTGCGCGGGCATGTCATCAAAACCCGCCAGTTGCACCCGCGCCAGTGCGGCTTGGATAGCATCCGCCTCAGCGCACGCTTGCGCCGCCAATGCCAAGGCAAACTGTAAGTTTTCCAACACGGTCAATTCTTTTTTGATGCCATCCAAGTGACCAATATAGGCCATATCGGCACGGTATTGCCCGTTGCTACTGATGGGTTCGCCACACCATTGCACTGACCCGGCATCAGGTTCGCGGAAACCACATAAAATGCGTAGCAACGAGGTTTTGCCGCTGCCATTTTTGCCTTCCAGCAATAATACTTGCTGGCTATGCAGGGTAAAGTCCAGGCTGCTGAACAATAGGCGGTCATCGCGGATGCAGCTGAGCTTTTGGGCTTGTAAGGTATGCTTGTCCATTTAATAAGGGGGCTAAACCCAATAAGTTTTACAGTAAATACTGATATTACGCAGCACGTTGGCTGAGCATAGCCGAAGCCGGTATAAGCCATTGTTTACCTCGCCACATTGCCTGGTTGCCGTGCCTTCGGCTTCGCTCAGGAAACATTTCGGCTTTAGCTAAGCCGTTGCCGTAAAACCTCATACAACAACACCCCGGTCGCCACCGATACATTTAGGCTACTGACCTGCCCCTGCATGGGTAATTTGATCAATATATCGCATTGTTCGCGGGTCAATCGGCGCATGCCTTTGTCTTCAGCACCCAGCACCAAGGCCAGCGGAACAGTCAGGTCGGCTTGGTAAACAGTTTGCTCGGCTTCGCCTGCCGCGCCAAATATCCATAGCCCTTGGTCTTTTAGCCAACGCAAGGTGCGTGACAGGTTGGTCACTTGGTACACCGGCACCGTTTCTGCTGCCCCACTGGCGACTTTGCAAACGGTGGGGGTAATGCCGGTGGCGTTGTCTTTGGTGATGATCACACCGTGTACGCCGGTGGCATCGCAACTGCGTAGGCAAGCACCCAGATTGTGCGGGTCTTGCACGTTGTCTAACACCAAAAACAAAGCTGTGCCGGGCAAGGTTTGCAGAGCGGTTTTTAAATCGCTTTCGGTGAGTTCGCCCGGCATCTCCACTTCAATGATAATGCCTTGATGGTTGTTGCCTTCCGCCAATTTGTCGAGTTTTTTGCGCTCGGTTTTTTCCGGTTCTATGCCCAAGTCGAGCAGGTCTTCAATGGCTTGGCTCAGGCGTTTGTCTTGGCGTTGGCTGTCCACCCAAGCTTTATTGATGCTTTTTGGGGAGTAGTCAAGTGCGGCTTGAACTGAGTGTAGTCCGTAGAGTTTGGAGGTTTTCATAATTATTAAAAAGGGGCATCTTCGCTCAGTTCCAAAATTTCATTCAGATGAAAACGGGAACGGGCGGATTTAAAAAAGCTATTATGCGAATAAGTGGCGTGGTTTTTACTTTTTAAAGTTTTTTCGCGGGTTATGCATATAGGAATGGTTTGATAAACCGTCTGATAAGCATCGGGCAGCCGTGCGCTGTTAAAACCACATTTTTGTTTTAGCAGCTTATATATACCATAGGATAATAGCTCATCACTGAACAAAACAAAATCTGTGGCGTGTTGCTGGGTTTGCCGCTGCGTGACCACAAAATCATAAATCCAAAACGCTTCCAGCAACTGCTGATAAATGGGTGAATTTTTATCGCCATTGAATAAGGCATGAAGCGGGTTGTTTTTATTGGTGGTGGCATCAAAAAGTTCTTCCAAAACTTTGGATTTTGCACTTTTGGCACGCTCGGGTTGCTCAAAAAACGTGGCATACCAAAATTTTAGCACTGTCTCGCTATGCACCGACTTTTGCAAAGAAACGCTGAGCTTGTTGTCAAAAGTTTCACCACGCTTACATAAATAACCCACGCCTGCATTAGAAAATATCTCTTGGGTGTAGTCATTAAAACGCCGGGCACTGATTTTGTCCCGATAATTAATGGGTGATTGCGTATTGGTGGCATTGGTTATTTTATCGATAAGCGCATTATCGGTTGTTTCATAGAGCCTAACCACCACATAAACCCCATTGAGCCGCGCCTTGTCTTGTTGGTAAATATCGTAAATGACATGGGTGGTTTGTAGCCCGTTGACGATGACAGGGTTTTTAACCTCCAATGGATAATAGCCAGCTTGCATATTGGATGGTATGTTGACCCGTTCGGCAATAATTGTGATGCCATTATTTAAAAACGGAAAATAACCCGCATCGTTGCTTAGCAAGGTTTCCCGAATATTCTTGTTGGTGCGGTTGTATCGTAAAAAGCCCCTAATGTTTTCGCTAAACAGCGTATCGGTGCGTTTGTTTATTTGCTGTTCTTTGTCGATCAATTCACACAGCGCCAGCGCGGGCAAACGAAAACTGACCGCCTTGACATTTTGGATAGAGAATGAAATAAGTGTTTGTGGATCATTATTGGGCAAGGCAATATTAGATTTTTCCGCCATAAAGCTAAAAGTGACCGGTTTGCGTTTCTTGTGTACAGCCACCAAGCTATCAATTTGATGGTACAAATCGCTGCTGTCATAAATACGCAATGCCGCCGTGCGTTGGCTATGGCGATCAAATATAGGCTGGTTTTGTTGGTTTTTTTCACCATTAAAAACAAAATGCAGCTGCGCGTCAATCACCCGCCCTGAAACCACCAAAGCCTGATACGTTTGTAATGCGGCACTGACTTTACTGTTTAATGGCAATTCCAAGGTGTTGCCATAGACAAATAAATTCTGATAATCCGTTATAAATTTACTGAGTTCATTGTCGCCTATGTTTTTGGAAAATTTGATCTGAAATATATGTAAGGCACTTTCCTCTTCATCTTCTTCCAAATAGATGCCATCAAACCCACCGTCATGGCTACCGCTGCCATTTTCAATGGTTGACACCAACGCAAAGACCTCATCGAAACTCAAATCCAAAATAGCCGCAATTGCCAGAATTTCAAACGCGAATGGCTTTTCTAAATTGAATTTATTAGCAATCCGTTCGATGTAGCCGTTAAAAAAGAGCTCTTGATTCATTGCTGGAGATTTTAACCAAAAAAATGGACACTATTCGTTAAGTATTTCACGATTTAAATTAAAAATTCTTTAATTTACGCTATGATGTAATAGAAATTTTTCAAGGTGTTGAGTATTGCAAACTTGAACATTTCTTACCTTATTGCATTGCCCATTAAGTCGCCTACCTAACTCAGTGTTAAGCTCATCCAGTATTTTTGTGTCTGTCCCGTCTCTGCAGACAATCAATAAGCTGTATTGTGGATCGATATCGACAGATTGACCTGTTTTGCGGTAAAGCCTTTCGATCACCGCAATAGAACCTGCCCATTTTTTAAGAAATTCATCCCGGAGACTTTGCCATGCTTCCTCTGCCAATGCCTTTTTCTGTTTGGACCTATCTTTTTTACTTAGTCCAGCATCGTTATCTAT
This sequence comes from uncultured Methylococcaceae bacterium, assembly GCA_903927955.1. Taxonomy (GTDB): domain Bacteria; phylum Pseudomonadota; class Gammaproteobacteria; order Methylococcales; family Methylomonadaceae; genus Methylovulum. Next base: position 10,851 of record CAIYOW010000022.1, read on the forward strand.
TGCATCAAAACCGGCTTTGGCATAGTTGCTTTTATTTCTGCATTGTTTTAATTGTTCGCGAAGATCAGATAATTCAATTAACTGAATATGAAATTCAAGTTCTGAAAAATAATCAACTTTGCTGATGATATTACTATTAAAACCAATGCGTTCGGCAATGCCTTCAGCATCATCTAGCTTATAGGCACTCAATTCAGATTGTTCGGAGCATTTTGCATGTTCAATTTTTACAAAATAATCTGATTTATCGAGCATGAGATATTACAAATCGCTAAAGTAGAGTTCTTCATAAGCTAAATTTAATAAGCCTCTGGCTTCAATTAATTGTTGCAGTTTATCTTCTGAATCGAACTCAAGCAACTTACCGCCCACATCCACAAAATGCACGGATAGAAAGTCTTCCATGACTTCGATAGCTTGTTTTTTTATTTTAACTTCTAAAGCTTTTATTAAGTCGGAACTATGGGTGGTAATAACCACTGTCACCCCTTCTTGGGCCAAAACCAGCAATACCTCCATTAATTTGACTTGCCAATCGGGGTGCAAGTTGGTTTCTGGTTCATCGATGAAGATAAAAGAGCCTTGGGTGACAATATTATGTTTTAACAATGCTTGAATCATGCCTAAATTGGTCATGCCAAAAGACACCAAGTTTTTGGAAATTTCTCGACCAGCATTGTCCGTATAGACTAAGCTTCCACCACTAAAAACAAATTCACCTTCAATTGCACCTCCCAATAAATCGGTTGCTGATTTAAATGAGTTTTCTGTTTTTGTTTTGCTATTTAGGGCAATGTCTAAGTCATAAAAATATTTTGGGACACCTGTTAGTAGATCACTCTTTTTCTTTCCTATTAATAATGGACGACTAGGATAGTCTTTAGCTCGGTTTAAAGCATCCCTTACTTTCCAATACGCAGGAGATTCAAAAAATATCACACTGGACAATTTCTTAACATCATCTATAAAATCAGAACCCATTTCAACCGATATTTTTTTATTACCCTCTAATTCAATTTCTAAAAGCCCATCAATATTTAAATGAATTTTATCTTGTCCAAAACTAATTAATTGATCAATGTCTGAAATTTGGAAATTTTCTTTCAGTTCGTCTTCAAAATTTATGGCAAAAAAGATGCTATAGTATTTTTCAGGACTTTTAAGATGAAGTAGAAAAAATCCAAAATTTTTATTAATAGCCTCTGAAATACTTCTTATGGATTCTTTCTTAGAAGGTTTCTTATTTAATTCATGCAAATAGTCTTCATAGAGTTTTTTTATTGTCTCTACGGTAATCACTTTTGAAATTGCAAAAGCGAGATAATCATCAATTTTCCAGCTACTGGCATCTTCAAATTCTGTTTTTAATTGCTCGAGGGCAGCCTGTATTTTTGACACTGTTTCAAAGTCATGCGCCCCAATATATTTAATATTACTTTTGAGTATGTCCAATTGCAGCTGAGTTTGCCGAATCGTTTGATTCACCTTCTCATGATAAACATTCTTGTTGATAACATTTAAAATTGAATAGAGCGATTTTGTAAAAAAGCTCTTGCCAGTGCCATTGGGGCCAGTAATAACCGTCATGGGGCGGATATTAAAAGTGGCCTCTCTGATTTGCCCCAAATTTTTGACGCTTACATCAAGCTTCATAACGGTTCTCTGCAATATTCAAACAAACAAAAATTAACCCGTTTTAGGCTTTCTTTTCCGTTTCTTCTTGGCTTTGGCTGTTTTGGCGGCGGCGGCACCTGCCCCGGTGCTAGCGGCTTTTTTAACAACCCCTTCTTTTTTCACCAGCTCAAAATCCATTTTCTTTTCATCCAAATCCACCCGCACTACCTTGATTTTTACACTATCGCCTAAGCGGTAGGTGGTGTTGGTGCGTTCGCCCTGCAAGCGGTGGCTGGTTGGGTCAAAATGGAAATAATCTTCGCCTAGATTACTGATATGCACCAAGCCTTCGACAAAAATTTCCGCCAATTCGACAAAAAATCCAAACGAGGTGACGGCGGGGATAATGCCGGTGAATTCTTCGCCGATTTTATCCATCATATATTCGCATTTCAGCCAATTGACCACGTCGCGGGTGGCATCGTCGGCACGCCTTTCGTTAGCGGAGCAATGCTCGCCCAGCAGCACCATATCCGGCACGCCGTAATAGAAGCTGTCAGCTTTTTTGCCTTGCAAACAATGGCGGATGGCACGATGCACCAGCAAATCGGGATAGCGGCGGATAGGCGAGGTAAAATGCGCATAAGCCTCCAATGCCAAACCAAAATGACCCTTTAATTCAGGGCTGTAGACGGCTTGTGACAAGGAACGCAGCAATACGGTTTGGATCAGGTGGGCATCGGGACGGCCTTTAATGCTATTGACCAAATGCATATAATCCAACGGGGCCGGCTCGGCTTCGCCGCCCATTTTTAAGCCCAGTTCGCCCAAAAAGGTTTTTAGTGCAAATAACTTATCGGAACTGGGGCCTTCGTGGATACGCAACAGCTTGGGCATTTTTTTGCCGTTCAAGAATTTTGCCGCCACGCTGTTGGCGGTGATCATACATTCTTCAATCAGCTTGTGGGCATCGTTACGGGTGACCGGGACAATTTTGCTGATTTTACGGTTGTCGCCAAAAAGGATACGCGTCTCTTGGGTGTCAAAATCCATAGCCCCGCGTTGTTCGCGCTTCATCCGCAACACTTGGTACAGCGCGTAAAGCTCTTGCAAATGCTTAAATACCGGCTGATATTTTGCCTGTAATTCGGCATCGCCATCGACCAGCATTTTAGCCACTTCGGTGTAGGTCAGGCGGGCGTGGGAGTTCATCACCGCTTCCATAAATTTGGCGCGGGTCACATTGCCATCATGGTCAATCAGCATTTCGCAAACCATGCATAAACGGTCAACATGGGGATTTAACGAACACAAGCCGTTAGACAACACCTCGGGTAACATTGGAATGACGTTTTCTGGAAAATACACCGACGTGCTGCGGTTTTTGGCTTCGGCATCCAAAGCCGTGCCAATTTGCACATAATGCGAAACATCTGCTATCGCCACCAGCAATTTCCAGCCACTGGGGGTTTTTTTGGCGTATACGGCATCGTCAAAATCGCGCGCATCTTCGCCGTCGATTGTCACCAAGGGCGTAGCGCGCAAATCCACGCGCCCCGCTTTGGCCGCTTCCGGCACTTCTGGTGTCAGCGGTTTAATTTCTTCCAACAAGGCTTCTGGCCATTGATAAGGCAACTCATGCGAGCGTATAGCCATTTCAATTTCCATGCCGGGCGCAAGGTGGTCGCCCAACACCTCTATAATGCGGCCTATGGGTTGGCGCAATTTGGACGGTTGCTCAACAATTTCGGCAATCACTATTTGCCCTTGCTTTGCGCCGCCTATGCCATCTTTTTGCAACAGGATAGTTTGCGAAATATTTTTATTATCGGGGATGACGTAGGTAAAACCATCTTCCTTATAAAGCCGCCCGACCACCTGATGGGTGTTGCGCTCCAAAATTTCCACCACCGCACCTTCGCGGCGGCCTTTTTTATCAATGCCGACCACCCGCACCATAGCACGGTCATTGTGCAGCAGCGGGTTCATTTCGCGCGGGGATAGGAACAAATCGTCTGAACCGTCATCTGGCCGGATAAAACCAAAACCATCGGCATGGCCAATAATGCGCCCGACAATCAAGTCCTTGTTATTGACCAAACAATAGCGCTGCCCACGGTTAAACAGCAATTGCCCGTCTCGCTCCATAGCGCGTAAGCGTCGCCGTAATGCCTCCAACTGAGTCTCATCATCAATCGCAAAGGCTTCAGCTATTTCCTTACGATCCAATGGCTTGCCAGTTTTTTCAATAAGTTGCAGGATACATTCCCGGCTGGCAATCGGGTTGTCGTATTTTTCAGCTTCGCGCTGAGCGTAGGGGTCGGGTGTCGATTTGATATCAACGTCTTTTTTAGACTTCAAGGGCATTTAAACTAAAGGAATAAGAGGGTGGTGGCTACAGTCAGCTTGGGCTATATCATACATGCTTAGGCTATTGATTAGAATTGATAATAGCACGGCTTAGTCTGGTAAGGGAAAAGCGTCGGGCCTAGGTGGGCAATTCCTGAAAATTAGCCATCCCGAAAATGCTGAAAATAGCCAATGAATACGCCGTGTTAATAAGCCTAACGGGGTTATGGGACAGTGCTTGAAGGTAGTGGATGAATACTATAATTGACAACTGGGTGAGTACAAATTACAATTGTCGTTTAAGTTATATCATATAACGCCGAGATGGTGAAATTGGTAGACACGCCAGCTTCAGGTGCTGGTGGGCGCAAGCTCGTGGAGGTTCAAGTCCTCTTCTCGGTACCAAATAGACGTTCAGCAATATCGAAAGCCATACATAAACCTTTGATTACTTATGTAACAAGGGTTTTTTTATGTCCAAAGAAAACCGACGAAAACCAGTAACCGCCTGCAATCATTGCAGTAACATTTACAGTAACTCCTCACCACCTCAAAAAGTGACACCGAGGGTGGCATTGGCTAAAGCGACATTTCCAATGTCACCTTGCTTGGGCCACACGTATTGTTATCAGAAAACACAACCCTACCCTATCGCATTGATTTTTATAGCCACCAATCACTTTCAGATATTTTAATTTGTCTCGACGGGAAGTTTACCTTTAGCCTATAATTGCACACAATAGCAAGAAGAACCCTATAAATAGTCTTAACTTTATTTGAAAGCGGCTTATATGAGCTTAATTAATTTCCCAGACACACCTAGCCGAGCGTTTCTTAATGGTTTTTTTAGTGGCTTATCTGGGTCTGGTATTTTTGAAAAACCCGTTTTTGTCCGAACCACTAGGATTAAACCAATCCCAATGCCAAGCAGAAGCGATGCCGAAGCACTTGCGTCTGATTGGAGATCAATCGGTAATGATTTCAAAGCAGTGATAAAGAAACATGGCAAAGTCCGCCGCAAGGCTAAAGCGCCCAGGTAATCCGTCAGAATCCACACAAACAGTACAGCAAACGCAACAAATCCTAACCATTATCAAGGAGCCATTCCGCCACCGTCGCTTCTAAAGGATTTTGATGCAATACTGCCTGGGTCAGCGGCTAAAATGATTCAGCAGGCACTTGATGAAACATCCCATCGTAGACAGCTTGAAAATCGAACATTGCAAGCAAATATAGATGCGCAAAACGCCAATATACAACAAGAAATCAGGAATTCAGAGATCATTTATAAATCTGATCTGTATGGAAAGATAATAGGATTGATAGTTTGCGGGTTATGTCTTGGAGCTGCTGTTTATTTAGGTGTTTTAGGCCATGACATTCTGGCTGGCGCAATAGCGGCCATACCGACAGGTGCTTTAATTAAGGCATTCGTTATAAAGTAGCCATTAACACAACGTTCGCATATCATTTATGTAGGAGTTTTGCCGTTGCTCGCGCAACCCATCCACCACAATAACCCGTTCCCCTTTTTTTATGTGGATGCTGCTTTCTCTGATGAGCAGTGTGCCGCGCTTGAGCTTTTATTTTTGCAAGACAGTGCTTGGCAGCATCGGGATGGTGCATTTTATCGCTGCTCCCTTAGCGACGTCACCGAATATATCCCCGCAACATTTCAGGCAGAAGTGCTGGGCAGAATGCACGAGATTACCGGATTGCCACTGGTGGGTAGGGTTGTTGTCACCGCCCAACGCATGTTGCCGGGACAAGCCATTGGCATCCACAGCGACCGGCCGCTATTGGGCTATGAGATGGCGCGGCTGGTTGTGCAGCTCAACAGGCATTGGCAAATTGAACATGGCGGCGTTTTGGAATTGTTCGCAACACCGGACAGTGCAGCGGTTTTCCGTGTCACCCCTGAACACAACAAAGCCTTTGGCTTTCTGCTCCATGCCGATTCTTACCATAGTGTCACCCCAGTGACCCAACCGCGACAAACAGTGGTGTTCAATTTCTGGCATAAGGCGAATACTCCAGAACTTGCGGAACACCTCCAAGCCCTGTTTGACAACGTACGTTTTTCTGAGTTGCCGACCGCACTCAATGCCGTTGCCACGGCAGCAGAATTGAGTCTGCCCGAAGCAACCACTTTTCGTGCCGGTACAGCGGCGGTGGCCCTACAACGCTGGGGCTATGACGAGCCAACCATTGTGGCGGGGTATCAGCACAGCACCGGTCTTAGTAACTGCACCACTGCCCCTGCGGAAACCTATGCCGCTGTGCTGCTGGCTGATTGGGTGGCGTTTTTGTATCGGGATTCGTTTGACCTGACCCGCTGGCTGCTATTGCAGCGCGAACTTGAGGGTATGGCCCCGTTTGCACGCCTGATGCCCATCTGGCAGCTTTGTCTGCCGGAATAAGGCTAGGCTTTTATAGTTTGCGCGTGGGCACAAACAGCGTGTCCACCCTACTGTGCTTTTGCGGCAATGTTAATAATGCTAATAATGCGGTGGTATTTCCTGCTGATGGCTAGTATTCTCGCCTTCTTGCCGCTGTTCGGACACGCTTTTGATGCGCTCGTTCAAAAGGGCGCAAGTCCTTTCCAGACGGTCTATTTGTTGTTGTTGCTGGCTGACAATGGCATTTAAGGCCTGTAGTAAATCTTCCTGATATGCCTGCTTAATTTCCAGCTCGATAATCCTGTTCTTATCCATGCTTAAATAACATTTTATTATATAGGGTAATTGCCGCGTGGGCACGCCGCCCGTGTCCACGCGGAATGTAAAACCTGACCGCCATCCAAACCCGTAGCTACCGTCTTGAAAGTCAACTTTAAGTAGTCGGGTAGGGTTGATTGGCCGTTAGACAACAGGTGGTTTGCTGGCGCGAAACCACCCTACGCTTGCACCAACTTGGCTTGTTGGCTGTCATACCGGTAAGCTGTTATAGAGCCATCCCTAATTTTTTCCACCACCTCATCAATAATGAACAAGGGCACCAAAAACCACTCCCTGGGGGAAATGGGGCTGCCAAAACGGTCACGAATCTGAATATCCAACTTAGCCGGTTCAAAAAAGCGGTGCAGCAGATTTTCTAGCTTGGTGCGGTTGATGTTATACAGCTCATAAGTGGCGACCACTTCCACATCAGCCATTAAAAATGTCGGGTCAAGCTTGGCGTTTGCCAAACGTTTATCCACACTGCCACCCGTCACGCCAATTTTATGCAGCAAATCGGCGGCGGCTTTTATTTCAGGGTGCGCGGATTTGCTTCTCAGCACATAAATAGTGCCGCTGCCAATATCATCATCCCCTAAAACATCATCAAACAACGGTCTGGCGGCGGGGTCGGTGATGCGCCGTCCGGCATTGTCCTTATATAACGCCTTTTGTAATGAGCGCAACAACATATTGCTTTCTGTACCATTGTCAAAAATCACCCGCAGCCGTGCATCCCAATGGCCCGATGCATCCTGGGCCAATTCCCCCCTATCGGCAACCCATGCGGTCTGACCATCGACAATAAAAAATTCGCCCTTATTAATGCTGGCATTTTCTTTAAAACGGAAGGTGTGCCGGATGCCCGCCTTCAAATCGGCTTGCACATGTGCAAATAGCGGTTTAAAGCTCTCAAAATCAACGCATAAGGAACGCTGGCCTATTTCCTCCGCCGCCTTCTTTTCGGCAAACGCCTTAACATGGGTCAGCTGGGTGATGTCCGGCTGATTGCCCGCGCCAGCCATGCCCAACTCAGCCAGCAACACCTCATCATCCCATGCGGCATCGCCATTATGCGGCGGCGCGTCATGCGTCAGCAGCCCGTGCTTGTCCAAAGCGGCCAACAGCTCCCTACATTCGCTGGATGATCTAAGCTTATCCAACCTGACCGCATACAGGCGTTCAAAAATTGGCTTATCTTCGCCGTGCTGCGGCAAGCTGCCGTGCTGTTTGACAAAGCGTTCAATATCTTCAAAACCGGCGATAATGCGCTGTTCGCGGGGCGTATGGCGGCACACCGCTTTAGCCACCACCGCAATCCCCAGCTCCGCCAGCAAATCGTCGTCATGTTCGGTAAACGCACTGTTAGCCACGGGCAGCCTCCGCTTTCATACGCATCAGAAAAGCGACCCCTTCCGCCATACGCTTTTCCCACGGGTCGGCAGCGGTCAATTCTGGCAAACGCCCGCGCTCCTGCTTAAATTTAAGTGCGCGTCTAGCCAATTCACGCGCCTCTTCAGGAGTCAGGTTGACCCGTTTTCCGGCAATAATCGCTTGCACCTGCCTTAGGGTGGCCTCGTCCATCGCCTTGGCCAAAATGGCATAGGCGGCGCTGAACGGATTGATATGGTCTATCAGATCAATATCCAAATCACGGACATCCATCGCATATTTTCTGACCCCTTGGATAAACGCCATGCCGCCGCCGACCGGTGCGCCGCCGTCATGGGCAGGCGCATGGCCAGCCTCACTATTGGGGGCATTGTTAGGGGCATTATTGAGTTCATCAAGCACCCCACTGGCAAAGCCATTGGCAAATCCATGGGCAAACTGTTTCGCCTGTTGGGTCAGGTTAAGCGCGGCAATGGCATGTTGCCGCACCGCCTCTTGGTCTTCGGCATCCAGCTCAGGGTATTTGTCTTTAACAATCTTGCCCATGCGCACCTGGGTCAGCTCTTCCGCCACCATTTCCGTATCAAACAGCCCGCGTTCCAAAGTGGTTTTGTCTTGCACAAACGAGGCAATCACCTCGTTCAAATCATTTTGGCAGATACGCTGCGCGGCACTGCTTTTCGGCTCTGCCAGCCCTTTAATTTCAATATGGAACTGCCCGGTGTCTTCGTTAATGCCGATATTGTTGGCAGTCGGCTGATAGCCCTCCGCGCCATAATCAAAGCCTGCCAGTGGCAGTGCCTGGGGATGTTTGGGGGTAAAATTAAACTTGGGGGTCAGCACTTGCTCCATTAACAGGCTGGCGGCAATGGCTTTTAAAGTGTCGTTGACCGCATCGGTCACTTTGGCTTCAGCGGCATCCGGCTCGGCAATCAGATTAGTGAACCGTGTCCGCGTTTTGCCGGGGGCATCACGGGTGGCGCGGCCAATAATCTGGATAATCTCCGTTAGGCTAGAACGGTAGCCAATGGTCAAGGCATGTTCGCACCAAATCCAATCAAAACCTTCTTTTGCCATACCCAAGGCAATAATAATGTCTACATGGTCACGGTCATGCTTGTGCGCGGGGTCTTTTAGTGCCGTCAATACTTTGGAATGGCGTTCCGGGCCGTCATCGACCAAATCAGCCACTCTTAACAGCCGTCCGTCGGCACAGGCGACAAGATCAAACCCCGTCACCGGGTCTTTGCCTTGCCATTGCCCCAGCGTGTCCAAAATCTCGCTGACTTCGGTGGTCTTGCCGCGTTGGGTGCTTTCCCGCGAATTGACATTGGGGATATGGATAATGGTTTTCAGGCGGGTGTCCAACACCGCCGTTATTTCATCCAGATACGGGCCGGCGTAAAAATAATAGCCCATATCAAAGGTTTTCAGGTATTGGTAGCCATTAAGCTGCTCATAATAGGTATAAGTCACCGTCTCAAATTGCGCCTCATCTTCGGGTGACAACACCGCCTCGGCATCACCGCGAAAATAAGAACCGGTCATGGCGACAATATGCACCTTGCCCCGCGCCATAAACTGCCCAAGGTGCACACCCAACTTATTGTCGGGATTGGCACTGACATGGTGGAATTCATCCACCGCCAACAAACATTGGTCAAACGGTTCGATACCCCACTTGTCCACGGCAAAGCGCAGGGTGGCATGGGTGGTCACCAAAATGCGCCCGTCACCGTCCAAAAATGCTTTGACGCTGTTCACTTTGCCGCCGTCTTCCCCGGGTGCATTGCACAAATTCCATTGCGCCCCTACCTGCCAATCCCAATAAAAACCCGCTTGGCTGAGCGGCTCGTCATTAAAGCTGGCACCGATGGATTTTTCCGGCACCACAATAATGGCTTTTTTGATGCCCTGATTATGCAACTTGTCCAAGGCAATAAACATCAGGGCGCGGCTTTTGCCGGAAGCGGGCGGCGATTTTATCAGCAAATACTGTTCGCCGCGTTTTTCATAGGCGCGTTCTTGCATGGTGCGCATACCTAGCTCATTGGCTTGGGTGGAACGGCCGTTGGCGGCATAAGTCACCGATACGGAAGGGATGGTGTTAGGTTTGCTCATGCGAAAGGTTTATATGTATATGTGGGACTAAACAGCTACCTTGTTTACAGCCTTTCTTTTAAGCGTTCTAATCTGGTGCTGTTGTTCTGTCATTTCAATGGTAAGGCGGCTCATAGTTTTTTATCCTCCGACTTTTTTGGAAGCCAATATGGCACAAAAATGCAAGCCTGTAAAAAGATACATTTTTATTTGTTTCGCCATTAACCGTCAGGTCACGGGGGGGTGGCGGTGGTCATGCGGGTGTACAGGTCAAACAGTTTTTCTAGCCGTTCGGTGTCGTTTTTAAAGCGCCGGCCGATATAGATGCGTTCCAATACTTCATCGTTGCGTTCATGGGCGTGGCGCAGGTCGTCGGGCATTTGCCCGGCGGCGTATAACTCGGCAAGGGTGGCGGGGAAGTGCGCTTCCCGTGCCAGCAAAATAGCTTCGGCACAGCGGGTCAGGTCTTGTTGGTTTTTTTCGGTCAGCGGGGGCAGCGGGAAGGTGTTCCAGCCTAGGGTGTTGGAGTAGCGGAAATCGGTTTTCAATTTGCCGCAAACCGTGGCAATCCAAACCCAGTGCAGTTTTGAGGCAATGATCGCCATATTCCATAGCGGGGCATCGTAGAGGGCAAAGGCTAGGTTAGAAATGATTGTTCCCGATGCAACGATGCCAGCGGGTAAATATTCCCTGCTTTCTGATGACACGCTCGGAACAATAATGGTTAGGGTTTTAGTGCTATTTATTTCCCGCATTTGGTGTGCCCGTGCCGCCATACCATTTGTACCTTTATCACGGCTGGTAAGGCGCATGGCCCGAACACCCTCAACGCGTTTGCGTATAGCCGCAACCGCCATTGCTTCTTCTAAATGTTGGTCTTCTATCCATAAGCAATAGCGTTGTAATCCGCGGATAAATTCGGCGGAGCCATAAATCTGCCGGATAAACTTATCCTGCTGTGCCGCTGACAATTGCAGGTGGTCGAGTTCTTCGGCATTTAACAATAAATGCCCGCCATCCACAGGCATGTTACCCTTAGGCATATCCGCCAACGCCCCAAACGGCTTGCTGCGTTTGCCGACAATGACATTTTGCGCCGCCACCAAATAAGCGTTGATATGGGGCACTTGTTTGACACTGCCTTGCTTGTTCTCATCCATGGCAAACAACTGCCGGTGGTTGCCGGGCTGTTTGGACAGGCCAATAATGGCCACCGTCACGCCCGCATTATGGCTGGCCAAATTGGCCCATTTAAAGCTGGTGTAGGCAAAGGCAATTTGGTGGCCGGTGTTAAAAATGAGCGGCCATAAAATAGCAACTTGCTGGCCTTGGCAGATGGAGTTGGTGGACACAAAAGCGGCAACGGTGGGGGTGTGGCTGCCATACTCGGCGGCTTTCATAAACCACCCCGCCACATAATCCAGTGATTTCCAATGGTTGCAATGGCGGTCAAAAATGGCTTTCAGATCAGCTTTTTGTGCCGGGCTTTGCCAAGTGGACCCCAGATAGGGCGGGTTGCCACAAATGTAGGTTTCCCCGCCTTCATTGTCAAAGTCTATTTCCGCTTGCACTTGCGGCGGGTCGAACAAATCATCATGCAACACTTGCACGCGGGTGCCGGTGGGTGGGCATATCGCCAGCCAATCCAGCCGCAGCGCGTTGCCGCAGGTGATCCAGTTATGTGCGTCCAGCGGCAAAAACTCTGCCAGTGCCTGCTGTTGCCCACGGTACAGCACGTCGCATTGGTATTCGGCGATAATCAGCGCCAGCCGCGCCACTTCGGCGGAAAAATCCCTCAGTTCTATGCCCCTAAAGTTGGTCAGGGGCAGCACCGAACCCAAATGGGTTTGGTTGAGCCGCTTGTTGGTGTAGTGCATGCCCAATGCGCCGCGTTCGTCATCATCGGCCACGGCTTGTATCATGGAGCCGAAAATATCGGGGTTGATTTTGGTCCAATCCAGTTTGCCGACGTGGATCAGGTAGGCGCGGGCTATTTTGCTGAAGCGCGGCGTGGCGGTGCTGCCGGAGAACAGGCCGCCGTTGACATAGGGGAAGCCATCGGCCCAGCGTTTGATGCCTGCACGGGGGCGGTCGGCCCGTTGGGTGTTCATGGCGCGGAACAGTTCGCTGATGACTTGATGCGTGTCCGTCGCATCTTTGCCGCCCATTTGTTCGATGGTGGCGGTGAACAGGCCATGGCCATTGAAGATGTCGGTGTCTTCGGCAAAAAAGCAAAAGATCAGCCGCGCCATAAAGTGGTTCAGGTCGTGGCGGCGTTCCGCCGTGCCCCAATCGGGGTTGGTTTGCAGCAGTGCCAGATACAGCCGGTTGAGGCGGCTGGTGGCGCGGATGTCAAACGAGCTGTCGCGGATTTGCTTGACGGTGCTGATGCCCGCCAATGCCAAAAACACGCCAAAATGGTTGGGGAAGTCGGGGTATGGGCAAACGATGGGGCCATCGTCGGCGGTCAGGTCTTCCGCTTCAAAGTCAATGCCGTCGGTTGCCAAGATAAATTTGGCTTTGGCTTTGCGGGTGGCGGGGCTTAGCCTGAGTTTGTCGAGGGTGTCGGTGACGTGCCCGGGCGGGCAGACGGCGATATGGATGTTGTTGCGTTGCAGCACCGCGCCGGTCATATCCGACTCGTTGCCCACGCCGCTTTTTAGCCGCTTAAGGGTGGTGGGCTTGTTGCCGAACGCTTCCAAAAACGCATAGGGGAAGTGGTCGGCATCAAACGGCTGTTCCGCCAGTTGGCTGATGGCTTCTTCAATTTCTACGGCGTTCAATGGGGTGTGGGTTATGGGTATGTTGGGTTTTTAGTCGTGTGCCATTGTAACCCGATTGTGGTGTGTGTGAAGCAAAGTGAAGCAGAAGGGAACGGCAAGCCAAATGATCTGGCTTCGGCTACGCTTAGCCAACGTGTTCGGTAATATCCGTTATCAGCTTGCAAACGCCTTAAAAGGCAAAGAAACCATACCTGCAAGCAGAAAACCCAACATCCATTTCAACACCATAATTTGAGCTTTTAATAGCGACAAGTCCTGATCTATCTTGTTAAATCGGTTGTCATAATCGGCCATTGCCTTTGCTGTTGTCCTGGCTTTTTCTTCAGAAGCCCTAGCATCTTTATAATGCATCGTAACGTTCGATAATCATTTATAAACTCCGCCACGGCTACCTGCTGTCATGATATAAATAACCAGTTTATTTTCATTAATCTGGTAAATAAAACGATATTGGCCGACCCGCAGACGGTACACGGATTCGCCAGCACCTTGCATTGGCTTGATATCGAGCTGGATACGGTCATACGGATTTTGGCGGAGCATTTCTAATTTATCGTAAAAACGTGTTTGCCATTCTGGGGTGAGGGATTGCAAAAACTTTTTAACCTGTTTATGCAGCTTAAGGGTATAAACAGTCATTTAAAATCGGTCTTGATCGCTTCCCAATCTTCAAAGTCACTATCATCACCTGCTTGCAAGCAGGCTTGCAGTGCCTTTATTTGGGTTTGTTCTTCGGGGCTAAGGCTATCGCTATCGTCTTCGAGAAGATGAAAACGGTCTTTGGGCAATAAACGTAAAAAATTCATCATGTCCCAATAGCTGTTGTCATCCACTTCTAGGCTAATGGTTTTCATTATTTTTCCCTTGTTATATTTGGTTACGTTTTTGGATGTGGTTATCGGCATGGCGACTAACAATCGATAGATGCTCTGGCAATAGTATAAAGTTTCAGACAAAAAATCAAAAATCAAAGGCATTACAAGTGGCTGGTTTTATAATAGGCAAGGGTTTGCTGGCAAACCTGAGTGCCAGTACTGCAAATGAGATTGAAGACGTGGGTAAAAGTGCGCTTCGGGAATTGGCTAGTCGGTTATCGGTGCTGTTGGCCCACTTGCTAAAATGGCAGTATCAACCCAGCCACAGGGAGAGCTGTTGGGAAATAACCATCAAAACCCAACGCCACATCAAACAAGCGCCCAGTTTAAAAATCAAACTAACTGATGCGGACTGGTTGGAATCGGTTTGGGATGATGCTTTGGTGCTGGCGACCAATGAAACGGGATTGGCTTGCTTTCCTGAATCATGCCCGTGGGGATATGGGCAAATTTTCTCAACGGATTTTTGGCCCGAAGCTGTGGATGTTGATGCCGATTGAAATTTGGCCAACATCCTACGTAAATAGGTGACCGGAAAAGCCATACGTTCCCTGAGCGTAGTAATGTAGCCCGTACGCATGGGAAGCCCTAATAGTTTAATTTTGTTGAAAAAGCATTGCCCAAGCTCTAATCTTTTTCAGGCTATCTAATGATTTCTTTAAATAAATCGATTGTGGTATCATCTTCGCAAAGAAATTGCCTAAGTCTCATGCCGTTTGCATCCTCCCATGCTTCTTTCTTCGGCTTATTGGTGTTGGCGTTTTTGGACAAAATCACCACGCCATATTCTTTGTCAGGCTTTGCAGCTGCCAACAATTGTCTATAGTTGTTGTGCTGCTTGGTGGCACTAAGCTGTTCAAGAGCCGTAGGGTAATCAGTGCCTTTAAGCTCCACAAGAAACGCATAGCGCTTAGTGGATGATTGGTAGAAATATGAGCAATCGCACTTTTTAGTGTTATTTTCGGTGATTAAATGCGCATCGACTTTAATTTTTATAGCCTCGCCATTGGTCGGCGGCGTAAGCTTCACGCCTTTGCCCTTCTCTTGATAATGAAGTGACTGGTGTTCGCAATCTTCTTTACCCAGCGTGGCAAGTTGCTCCCTTACCGCATTGATCATCCACGATGCTCCCACTCAATGTCACGCATCCGCTCATACAACCCGTTAATGCGGTCAAACGGTTCGGTAAATTCTGCCTCATCAATCAAGCCTGACGTATGGACTATGTTTTTTACAGAACCGTCGGGGTCAAAGTGGTAAGCGCAGACCTGTTTTTCCAGCGGCACCATGTTTGGATGATCGGCCAATAGCGCCTGTACATCGGCATCATCTGGAAATTGTTTTTTAAGCCCTTGCAGCTTAATCAGGTTGTTGATGCAGGATAAAATGTACGGGCTATGGGTGATCAGTATCACTTTTAAGTCTTGGTTGATGGCATCAGCCAGCACATTGATCAAATCCCTTTGTGCCTCTGGATGCAGGTGTGATTCTGGCTCATCAATAATGACCAGGCTATTTGGCTCAACCCAATACTTAAGGCCCATTAAAATGGGTGAGGTGTCTGTCACCATGGAAGAGGCAAGGTGAAGGCGGATTTTATTTTCTGAGTGCCTGACTTGGTAGCGGAAATCAGGGAATGCGCCTTCAGGCTGCTCAACTAAAAATCGCTCTTCACCGTACAACAGTTTTTCTAATTTGGCGGCAATGGTTGACAAAGCATTTTCTTTTGAAGTGTCTAGGTCGTAAAGATGCCGAATAAAATCCTCGGTTGGCCTGTCAAACCGAATGAGCGACCCCATCTTTCGGGCATTATTGCCTTTACTGTCGAAAAATTCAGGAATTGACCTTATTCCACCCAATGCATTATTGCCTTTAAATGGAACCGATCCTAAGCCAACATGCTCATCGGCTCTTGCACGGTATAGCTCTTTATAGGTCAGCATAAAATTAGAGCGGGCCGCAGGAAAATAATCGACTTTCCCATCACCATAAGCCGAAAAGACACTCCAACAAAACAAGAATAAAATGCTACCAAGTAAAATATCTTTTTGAGCATTTATAGCCGCGTTTGTATTTTTAATTGCATCATTCAAACCAATTTCTAACCACTGTTCATCCAGATTGGGAATATCTGAATAACAGATAGTCGTGTTATCAAACATATCGCTATCATCATTAAAAAATTCACCAAGCCTATCCTTAAATAATTCCGCATGTAAATTGACCAATGCGGGGATTACTTGCTGTATAGAAGCCGGGGTCAGTGTTTGCAAAAGCAACAAAGCTTCTTCTGCGGTACTGACATCCCTGCCAAAAAATGTGTTAACAAAGCGATTGTCATAACTAAGACTACTGTCGATAATAGTCATGCGGCTCTGCAAACCATAAATCACCTTAGCCAGATAGCTTTTTCCGGTGCCATTCGGCCCCACAAAAACAGTCAGTCCGCCCAATTCAACGGTAGCTTCTTTGATTGGCCCTAGGTTCGTCACTGAAATTTTCATGTCTTATTCCCTCATCACTGGCTGCACTGACCGCTTTGTCTACGATTCACATGGGGTCAAACTAAATCACCTTAGAAAACTGTTGTTGCTGTTTTTGCGCCAGATATTTGTCGAACACCATGCATATATTGCGTATCAACAAGCGTCCGGCGGGTGTCACTTGAATGGCTTGGCTTGTTAGCTGCAATAATCCATCGTTTGCCATTGCCGCCAACGCTGCCAGTTCTTTGGCAAAGTAAGCGCTAAAATTAATGGCAAATTGCCGTTCTATATCGGCAAAATCTAGGGCGAAGTGGCAGATAAGCTGGGTGATGACTTCGCGCCGCAGCTTGTCGTCGGCAGCAAGCTCAAACCCTTTAAACACGGGCAATTTGCCTTGTTTAATCAGGTTGTCGTAGGTTTCCAGTTCCTTGACATTTTGGCAATAGGCAGTGCCGACCCGGCCAATCGATGTGATGCCCAAGCCGACCAGATCACAGTCCGAATGGGTGGAATAGCCCTGAAAATTACGGTATAGCTTGCCTTCGCGTTGGGCAATGGCCAATTCGTCATCGGGTTTGGCAAAGTGGTCCATGCCGATATACAGATAACCCGCAGCGGTGAGCTGGGCGCCCACTTTTTGCAGAATGGCCAATTTAACGTCGGGGCTGGGCATGTCCGCTTCATTGATTTGCCGTTGCACTTTAAAGCGGTTGGGCATGTGCGCGTAGTTGAATACGGAGAAGCGGTCTGGCGCGGCGGCAATCAATTTGTCCAAGGTTTCGGCAAAACTGTCCACGGTTTGCAGCGGCAGGCCGTAGATCAAATCAATATTGGTGGAGCGGAAACCTTCGCGGCGGGCGGCAGCCAATACGCCAAAGGTTTGTTGTTCGCTCTGGATGCGGTTGACCGCCTGTTGCACCGCCGGATCAAAATCTTGCACCCCTAGGCTGATGCGGTTAAAGCCCAGATCACGCAACTGTTTTAGGGTGTCGGTGTGGGTTTCGCGCGGGTCAATTTCAATGGAATATTCGCCATTATCATCGTTTCTTAGGTTAAAATGCGCCCGCGTCACCGTCATGAGCCGTTGCATTTGCGGGTGGCTTAAAAAGGTGGGTGTGCCGCCGCCCCAATGCAATTGGTTGACCACGCGGCGGTTATCGAACAAATCGCCTTGCAGGGCGATTTCTTGGCACAGGTTGTCCAGATAAGGCACGGCATGGTTGCGGTTTTTGGTGACGATTTTATTGCAGGCGCAATAAAAGCACACGGTGTCGCAAAAAGGGATATGGACATATAACGACAACGGCCCGCCCGCTGCGTTGGATTGTTGGATGTGGCGGCGGTAATCTTGGTCGGTGAAGCCGTCGTGCAATTCCAGCGCGGTCGGGTAGGAGGTGTAACGCGGCCCGGCCTTGTCGTAACGGTTAATCAGCGCGGTATCGAAAGTTAAAGTTTGGTCCATCATTTGACTGAGCCGTTAATGACTAAGGTGTGCGGGGTTTTGTCGGCGGTGCTGACGGATTCTATCGTGCCGAGCAAATCGCCCGGTTGTGCCATGGCATTGCCTGACTTGGATAGCCTTGCCAATAGCTTCACTTCACTAAAGTTGGATAGTTTCATGTTAGGCATCATGGCTTGTGCATCCGTTAGGGTAACGGTCAGTGGCAGATCGGCGGCTGATTTACGGACAATCGCCAATGGCATACGTCCGCCTTGCAATGCTTGGGCGTAGATGAACAGCGTATCGCTAGGGGCCACCGCTGCCTGCAATTCTGGGGCCAGGCTGGCTTGTACGGTCAAGGCAACCGCACCCGCTGTGGGTTTTGCTGAAGCCGTGGCTGGCGCAACCGTTTGACTATTCTGACCATTGGGCAGGGTTGCTTCCAGTTTGCCCAGCAGTTCTTGCACTTCTTGTTGGGATTGCGAATTAGGTGGCAATAAAGCCATCAGTTTGCGCCATAACTTAACGCCTTCCGCTGCGTCACCGGCTTGGGCTTTTGCCATGCCGCCGTACCATAGCGCGTTAATGTTATCCGGTTCACGCGCCAACACGTTAAACACCAGTTCGGCAGGTTTGCCCGCCATTTGTTCGCCATTGGCAAATGCCAGCGCGTCGGCATACGCCAACATAATGTCAGTTTGTTCGCCTAACAGGGCATACGCTTTGCCAAACGCTTCGGCGGCTTTGGGGTATTGCTGCAAGTATTTGTAAGACTTGCCTAGCATGGTCCAGCCTTCAGCATCATTGGGATGGGTTTCCATGCGCTTGGCCAGTTTGTCCACCATTTTGTTGATTTCATCCAGCTTGGCGCTGGCTGGCTGTGTGGCACCTAACATTGCTGGCGTAGGGCTGATGGCCTGATAAGTGCCTAGCCCTGCGTACAAGGCTAATGCGCCTAGCGGCACAAGCACGGCCAGCAGATAGGCCAACCAGCGGCCTTGCGACGCGGTGGCATGGGCGGTTTGGGCAATTTCCAAATCATCACTTAATGCCAGTTCCAGCTCGGTGCGCTGTGCCTCATATTGCGCGGGGGCCAGTGTGCCGCCGCTTAATTGTTCTTTCAGTTCTGCCAGCCGCGTTTTGGCAATGGCAATATTACGCGCGTCCATATCGGCATCGGCTACGCGCTGCACCCGCCATAATGGCGGCAAGATAAAAGCCAGTGCCAGTAAAATCAGTAGGCCAACGGATAGCCAAAATAACCAAGTCAAGAATGTTCCCCTTCATCGAGCAAGCGGCGGATTTTCGCCAATTTTTCGGGTGTTGTGCCGGTGGTGGTATCGGTGACGGCGGTTTTTTTGTGGCGGATAACCAAGACTATCGCCACTAAGCCGAGCAGCAAAAAGGCCGCCGGACCGACCCATAGTAAGCCAGTTTTCAATTTAAAGGGTGGTTTGTACAACACAAAATCGCCATAGCGGTCAGTCATAAACTTGACAATGTCATCCCGCGATTTGCCTTGTTCAAGCATTTCTTGCACCTGCCGCCGCAAATCGGCCGCCAATTCGGCATTGGAATCGGCAATGGTCTGATTTTGGCAAACCAAACAACGCAATTCTGCGGTGAGTTGCTCATAGGCTTGTTGTTGTTCAGGATTGGCAAATTGGCGCGAATCAATCGCCGCTGCCAATGGCGACAAGCACAGCAATAGCATTAAAATATACGTTTTCATGGGGTTTCCGCTTGCAGTTGGGCAATCAAGGGCAAGAACACGGCCTGCACATCACTATTAGTCACCGGTCCTGTGTGCTTGTAACGGACTAGCCCTTTTTTGTCCATCACAAACGTTTCCGGTACGCCGTAAACGCCCCAATCCAATCCGATACGGCCATCTTGGTCCATTATGCTAACCGCATAAGGATTGCCCAAAGATTCCAGCCAGTGCAGAGCATTGGCGGGGTCGTCTTTATAATTCAAGCCGACCATCAGCACCGTTTTTTGCTGGGCCAGTAGATTAAGCACTGGGTGTTCGGCACGGCACGACACGCACCAAGAAGCCCAGACATTGAGCAACCAGACTTGGCCTAACAAATCGGTATTAGCCAGTTTTTGTTCGGGTGCTTGCAGTTTGGCGGCGGCAAATGCGGGCGCGGGCTTGTTAAGCAGCGGCGAGGGGATTTCGTTAGGCTTAAGGTTTAAACCAATGGCAAGGAAAATTGCCATGATGATGAACAGTATTAGGGGAAGTAGGTATTTAAGCATTTTGATGGCAGTTAATGCGAAGGTTAGCCATTATAACCAATAGCTATAATATGATTTTCGGTATCTTAACCAAGATGGCTGCTAATTGCTGCAAAAAATACGGGGCAATGTGGTGTTTTATTTGGTGGCGGCTAAACCGTAACGGTTTATAGGCGGCTAGCGGACACTGAAGCCAATTAATGCGCACCTTTGAAGGATTTGCTGCGGTAATGGGCGGTTACGGTTTAGCCACTACCCGCAAATTGATGGCGTTGGGCAATAAAACCTAATCGTATCGCTTAGAATCGAATACAATTTGTTGCCAATTTGGGCGGCAAAAACAGGGCTTTTAACCGTCCAGCCCGCCAGCCACGGTCTTGCGGCTTCTATTTGAGCGGTTTTGCCAGCATTTAAGGCGCTTAACCTGTTAAACCACGCGCCCAAAATAATGCGCCCGTTTATTTAAGGCACAGGCAGCATGTAACGAATAACCTAGTGTTATAGTAAACTATAGTCATAGATAGAGGATAAATGCGTTATGATCGCAACAGACAATGTGCACTTGCACGAAATTCACAAATTTGGTTCTATGGCGGAACGCTGGTGGGATCCGCAAGGCGAGTTTAAAACCTTGCATGACATTAATCCATTGCGCCTGCAATTTATTGAGAAATATATTAATTTATCAGGAAAGCGGGTGATTGACGTAGGCTGTGGCGGGGGTATTTTAACCGAGGCGTTGGCACGGCAAGGGGCTGATGCCACCGGTATAGACCTGAGTGAAGAGTTGATTGACGTTGCTGATTTGCATGGTCTTGAAACGGGGGTTAACGCCCATTATCAAAAAATCAGTGCCGAAAATATGGCGGCGCAACAGCCGCACAGCTTTGATGCGGTCACCTGCATGGAGATGCTTGAGCACGTTCCTGACCCCGCTGCGATTATTGATAGTTGTGCGGCAATGGTAAAGCCTGGGGGCATGGTGTATTTCTCTACCCTTAACCGCCAATCAAAAGCTTATCTTTTGGCTATTGTCGCTGCCGAGCATGTGTTACAAATGCTGCCTAAAGGCACGCATGATTTTAAAACCTTTATTAAACCTTCGGAATTATGCCAGTCCGCGCGCCAAGCCGGTTTGCAATTGCAAGGCTTGGTGGGGATTGAATACAACCCTTTCAACAAGCTGTTTAACTTAGGCAAAGATGTTGATGTCAATTATTTGGCCGCCTTTAGGCGACCAGAATAACCATGTCTGAAGCCTTTGAACTATCGTGTGTGCTGTTTGATTTGGATGGCACATTAGTTGATACCGCGCCCGATTTGATAGCCTGTTTAAATAAGGCGTTAGCGGTATATGGTTATCCTTTGGCCGAGGTAGGCAAAGTGACTCCGTATATTTCTTATGGTGCAGCGGCAATGATAAAAGCCAGTGTTGGCGGTAGTGCCAATGACAGCCAGCAAGCGGATATTCTGGAAACGGCGCTTAATTTTTACCAAAACAATATTGCCGAACATAGCCAGTTTTTTGCCGGTATTTTAGATACGCTGGCATTGATTGAGGACGAAGGGCTAAAGTGGGGGGTAGTGACTAATAAACGCAAACGTTTCACGGAACCCTTGATGGCGGCTCTTGGTCTGACCGCCCGCGCCGCTTGCATTGTCAGCGGTGACAGCACCGCCTACCCTAAGCCGCATGTGGAGCCTATGCTGACGGCTTGCCGGATTGCAGGGGTCAGCCCGCAACAATGTGTTTATATCGGTGATGCCAACCATGACATTATTGCCGGAAACAATGCCCAGATGAAAACCTTGGCTGCCCTGTATGGCTACCTGAAACCCGATGACCAACCTGAGACTTGGGGGGCCGATGCCCTGATAGCATCGCCCGGGCATCTTTCTGATTGGATAAAGGACGCCTTATGCCGCTAACCCAGCATACTATTTTAATCACCGGTGCGGGCGGTGGCCTTGGTGGCACGGCGGCAGTGGCGTTGGCGGCACACGGTGCCGATGTGATACTGCTGGACAATAAAATTGCCAAGCTGGAAGCGGTTTATGATGCCATAGTGGCTGCTAACGGCAAAGAACCAGTGATGTATCCTTTTGATTTGGCAGGTGCCAGCGAGCATGATTATTATGAATTGGCGGGGCGCATAGCTGACAAATATGGCACTTTGCAGGGTCTGTTGCATTCTGCGGTGGAATTTAGCGCTTTTACGCCCATTGCCCTGCACGGCACTAAAGAATGGGGACATACCTTAAATGTCAACTTAAATGCCCCGTTCGTACTGACGCGTATGCTGTTGCCACTGTTGCAACAAAGCCCGCAAGCCTCGATTGTGTTCACCTCTGATTCTTCGGCACGGCAGGCAAATGCCTATTCCGGCGCTTATGGCGTATCAAAAATTGCTTTGGAAGGCTTCGCCAAGTTATTGGCAGAAGAATTGCAGACGCAACCGCACCTGCGGGTCAACACATTAGTCCCAGGGCCGGTCGATTCGCCATTCAGAAAACGTGCCTACCCTGCTGAGGACAAGAGCAAATTACCGTCTATGCCGGAACTGGCGGCGGTTTACCTGTATTTATTCGGCCCACAAAGCAAGGGCATCAGCGGGCAAGTGGTTGATGCACGAACTTTTCATTTATAAATATCGTTATGGCAGAAAGAGAAGAAGTCATTTTAACCCGTAATGTCAACGTGGTGATGGTTCCCGATGGCCATACCAGCACCTTGGATAAAGGAGAGCTGGTGACTATCCATCAGGCATTGGGCAATAATTATACGGTCGTGACCGCCTACGGGCACATGGTGCGGATTGCCAGTGCCGATGCTGACGCGCTAGGCAAAGAGCCGCCGCCCCAGCAAGCACTGACCACCGAAACCGATGCCCAAACGATTGAACAAAACTGTTGGGATGTGTTGCGGACTGTTTATGATCCTGAAATACCTGTTAATATCGTTGAGTTAGGCTTGGTGTATGAATGTAAGGTGACACCACAAACCAACGACCCTAGCGAGCATACGGTCAATGTCATGATGACCTTGACCGCTCCAGGCTGCGGCATGGGGCCGGTTATTCAAGGCGATGTGGAAAAAGCCATCCGTGCCTTGCCGGGCGTGGCCAGTGTGGCGGTTGAGGTGGTGCTGGATCCGCCTTGGTCAAGGGATATGATGTCGGATGTGGCGCGTTTGCAATTGGGGCTATATTAAGCAAGCTAAATTAAGGCCATTGATCACTTAGCAGGACTGTTTGCCGCTTACTGCACAAAAAATGTGCGTTTGTGGCACAAAAGCTTTTGGTTAGTGGCAAATAACCAGTAAACTTAAGCCCTTTCCAATCACTTTAAGCGCCTTGTTGCGGCCCATGCCCTGACCCTAATGAGTAAGCCTCTGCCTATCGGCCCTGTCATGATTGATGTGGCGGGCCTGACCCTGACCGGACACGAACAAGAAATGATCCGCCACCCCAATACGGGGGCGGTGATTTTATTTGCCCGCAACTACCAAGACCCCACTCAAGTCAGCGAACTGATTGCCGCCATTCGCGCCGCCCGTAATGGAGCCATCCTGATTGCTGTCGATCAGGAAGGGGGACGGGTACAACGATTCCAAAACGGTTTTACCCGTCTGCCTCCTGCCGCCGCCTACCTTGACGCGCCTGAATTGGCCGAACCGGCGGGTTGGCTGATGGCGGCAGAATTGCTGGCGGTGGGTGTTGATTTCAGTTTTGCCCCTGTGCTGGATATTGATTGCGGGGTTAGCCAAATTATTGGCGACCGTTCCTTTGCCCGCGATGCTTGGCAAGCCACGCAATTATCCAGTGCTTTCCGCCGAGGCATGAATGCGGCGGGCATGGCGGCAACCGGCAAGCATTTTCCGGGGCATGGTGCGGTGGCACTTGATTCCCATCTGACTTTGCCGTTGGATGAACGTGATCTGGACAGCATCCGCGCCAAAGACCTCATTCCATTTAAGCAACTTATCAATGAAGGTTTGGAAGGCATTATGCCCGCGCACGTCTTGTATCCGGCGGTTGATGGCAACCCTGCTGGATTTTCTGCCTTTTGGATACAACAAATTTTGCGGCAAGAATTGGCTTTTAATGGCGTGGTGTTCAGTGATGATTTGAGCATGGCAGGGGCAGCGGGCGCGGGGGATTTTCCCGAGCGTGCGAAGCTTGCCCAACAGGCGGGTTGCGACATGCTGTTGGTATGCAATCATCCGGCTGCCGCCGAACAAGTGCTGGAAACCTTGCCGATTATTGATGACCCTGTGCGCGAACAACGCTTGTTGGCTATGCAGGGGCGTATACAGTGGCAACGCAACGCGTTATTGGCTAGTGCCCAATGGCAACAGGCCGCCACTTTAATCCAACAATTGAGTGACCATCATGCTTGATGAAATAAAGCGCGTACAAGCCACTGCTGATTTGCTGTATAGCGGACAGCAAGTGGAAGCCGCTCTGGATAATATGGCGGCTGCCATCAACAGCCAATTGGCAAACAGCAACCTGTTGGTGCTGTGTGTCCTGAACGGCGGCATCGTCACGGCTGGCAAGCTAATCACCCGCCTGACTATGCCGCTGACTATCGATGCCATTAATGCCAGCCGTTACCAAAACCAGACTTCTGGCGGCAACATTGCCTGGTTGTTGAAGCCGCAAGTTAGCTTGGCAGGCCGCACTGTGCTGGTTGTTGATGACATACTTGATGAAGGCATCACTTTGGCGGCTATCTGCCAATACTGCCAAGCACAAAGTGCAGCGGCGGTTTATAGTGCCGTATTGCTGGACAAAGCGCTGGCCCACAGCAAGCCGATAGCGGCGGATTTTGTCGGACTAACAGTGGCAAACCGTTATTTGTTTGGTTACGGCATGGATTACAAAGGCTATTTACGCAATGCAGCAGGCATTTATGCCTGTCACCAAGAGGAATTGAAACAATGACCCTTTTAGCTATTATTGGCGGCACTGGCCTGACCCAATTGGGCGGTTTGACCATCAGCAAACGTGAAACGTTGACAACCCCTTATGGTGCGGCATCGGCCGAATTTATCACTGGGGAGCTGTTTGGCAAAAGTGTGGTTTTTTTGGCGCGGCATGGTAATCCGCACCGCATCCCGCCGCATAAAATCAATTATTGCGCCAATATTTGGGGCTTAAAGCAATTGGGTGTTGAGCGTATCATTGCTGTGGCTGCGGTGGGCGGCATCACCACTTCAATGGCGCCGGGGCATATCGCCATACCTGACCAAATCATCGATTATAGTTATGGGCGTAAGCACACTTTTTTTGCCGATGACAAATTTCCGCTGACCCATATCGATTTTAGTTTCCCTTACCATCCCAAGTTACGGGCAGAACTGATTGCTGGCGCCCGGCAGGTGGGCTTGCCGGTCAGCGAAACCGCCACTTACGGCTGCACCCAAGGGCCCCGGCTGGAGACTGTTGCCGAAATCAGGCGTATGGAGCGGGACGGTTGCGACTTGGTTGGCATGACCGGAATGCCAGAAGCGGCCCTTGCCAGAGAGCTGGGCATGGAATACGCCTCGTTGTCGGTGATTGCCAACTGGGCGGCGGGCAAAACGGCGGGGGAAATCAGTATGGCGGAAATTGAGCATAACCTGCAATTGGGTATGGCAAAAGCGGTGGATTTGCTGAAAGGTTTTATGGCCTTGTCTTAGGATAAGGCTTGCCAAACAGCCAATGCGGCAGGCGCTCCACCCGCCTAAAGCGTTATAGTGACTAGAAGCCCACCCAATTTTTCGCTACTGCCCAGTTGCAGCTGTCCACCATAAAATTCCGCCACATCGCGCACTATGGCGAGTCCCAAGCCATGACCTTGGACGTTTTCATCAAAACGGACACCGCGTTGTGCAAGCTGCTCCCGCTCACTTTCCTGACAACCCGGGCCGTCATCTTGCACCGTGATAATAAGCCCTTGTTGCCAGATTACCTTAATGTCCACCCAGTGGCGACCCCATTTACAGGCATTGTCGGCCAGATTGCCGACAATTTCTAAAAAATCTTCCCGGTCGAACGGGATTAAGTCATTGGGCGCATCAATAGCGATAAGCAGATTTTTTTCCGCATAGATACTGTTCAGCAAGCGGGCTAAAGCGGTCAATTCCTGATAGGGGTTCAATGCCGTGCCAGAATTGACGTTGCCGGCCAGCCGCGCACGTTTCAGCTCGCGTTGGATGCGGTTATGGATGGTTTGGGTTTGTGATTCCAATAGCTGCCTGAGTTCGGTATGGGCTTGTATATCAGGATGTTCGCTGATTCTGACCATGACCGCCAAGGGTGTTTTTAAGGCATGGGCAAGATTGCCGATAGCCGTCCTTGAGCGTTGCAGCCGCTGCTTAATCAATATAATAAGCCGATTCACCTCATTGACCAAAGGTGATATTTCTTGCGGCACATTGGTTAGTATCTGGGTTTGTTTGCCGTTGGCAATGTGCTCTAGCTCAGTAACCACATTGCCTAATGGCAGCATGGCGCGTTTGACATCCAAGCTTTGCAGCATTAATGCGAAAGCAAAAATAAGCACGGTAATGCCTAGATAAACTAAGCGGATAGCAAGAATGTCTTGGCCTATTTCGGTCAAATCTTCTGCAACCGTTAAGGTGATGGCGGCCCCCCATTGATCGAAGCCCCGCCCCAGCGCCAACAGCGGCTGTGCTTGCGGCCCTTGCAAGTAGTAACGCTTGACCTTATTGGCTTCAATAGCGTCCACTGGCAGGGTAAGCTGTTGTAACGAAGCAGATGAGTAGCTGCGGCCGCTAATTTGCATGACAAAATAATGACCGGAAAAAGCCTGCCCGTACACTAATGGCAAGCGTGAATAATCAAAGTTCACTGCGCCATTTTGGTTGGTAATGGTTGCCAATAAAGTATCGCTGTCATGCTCCAGGCGCGTCATCATTTCCTTTTCGGCGACCATTCGGATGGCCCAGTCGGCCGCGAACCAGTGCAGGGCAAATATGGCCAGCAAGGTAAGCACCAAGCCACGGTTCAGACGTTGCCGAAGTGAGATCATTGCTTGCCACCAAACACATAACCCTGACCACGCCGTGTGGTGATAATGTCTTTGCCCAGTTTTTGCCGTAACCGGTTAATGTAGACCTCGATGATATTGCTGTCCTTGTCATTGTCTTCGTTGTAGATATGTTCGGCAATATGGCTGCGGGTCAATAGTTTGCCCGCATTGAGCATAAAATAACGTAACAGGCGAAATTCCACGGCGGTGAGTTCGAGCGGCGGGCTGTCATTAATCATAACCGATTGCTGTTGTTCATCAAGAACGATGCCGCCATATTTCAGCTGGGGTTGTTGGGGCTGATGGTGCACCCGTTTTAACAATGCTTGGATGCGCGCCAACAATTCTTCGAAATGAAAAGGCTTACCCAAATAATCATCGGCCCCCGCCTTGAATCCATCAACTTTTTCATGCCAGGCATCACGCGCTGTTAGAAGGATCACCGGTAAGCAATTTTTTGCCGCCCGCCAGCTTGACAACACGTCCAAACCTGATAATTGGGGTAATCCTAGGTCAAGAATGGCGATATCGTAGCTTTCGGTTGCCCCTAAAAACTCACCGCTTTTGCCATCGCTGGCGGTGTCTACGGCAAAACCAGCCTGCTCGAGATTGAGCTTTAAGGTTTTACTTAAATGGGGGTCATCTTCTATCAGCAATAGGCGCATGATCGTCATCTCGTAATAATTGAAAGGATATGGACTTACAACAGGTTAACACGGTAGATGAAGCTTGGATGCGCCACGCTTTGCGCCTTGCCCAACGAGCCGAAAGCATGGCGGAGGTGCCGGTGGGTGCGGTGCTGGTACACAATGGCGGATGCATCGCGGAAGCGTGGAACCGCCCTATCGGGCTGAATGACCCGACCGCACATGCCGAAATCTTGGCTTTGCGTGATGCGGGCAGGGCCTTAAAAAACTACCGGCTTATCAACACAACCCTTTATGTCACACTGGAGCCTTGTGTAATGTGTATGGGGGCCATTAGCCATGCCCGGGTCAGCCGTTTGGTGTTTGGTGCGTTTGATGGCAAACGTGGCGCGGTGTGCAATGCCCTGAATTTGGCTGATGCCAGCTTTTTAAACCACAGTATTAATTGGCAAGGCGGCGTGTTAGAAGAAGAATGCGCCACTTTGTTGCGGGATTTTTTTCGCGCCAGACGGTGACAAAGGCGCACTGACCACTGACCCCAGCGCATTAACACGCAACAATGGTAGGGTGAATTCGCTGCTAGGCAATCCAACACAAGGAGCCATGACTGTCGGGATGATTTCGAATTTTAAAGGGTAATTTGGAAGGTGGTTTGCTATCGCAAAACCACCCTACGCATTACACACACTGCTTAGTTTGGTTTTATCACTTGTGTTCGCGCAATTGCTTATAGGCATTGATCAGGCCGTTAGTGGAGCTGTCATGGCTGCTGATGGTGTCTTCGTTCTTAAGTTCCGGCAATATTTTGTTGGCCAGTAGTTTGCCCAATTCCACGCCCATTTGGTCAAATGAATTGAGGTTCCAAAGCACGCCTTGGACAAAAATTTTGTGTTCATAGAATGCCAATAACGCGCCTAATGTCTTAGGGGTCATTTTTTTGACCAGAAAAGAATTGGAGGGCTTATTGCCTGCAAAGACTTTCGAGGCCACCAATACGGCATCGCTGCGTTCTTCCTCGGCCAGTGCCTCGATCACTTCTTCGGCGGTTTTGCCTCGCATTAGCGCTTCCGGCTGGGCCAAGAAATTGGAAACCAAAATGTCGTGGTGTTCCGGCAGGTCATAATGACTATTGGCCGCCACCAGAAAATCGCAAGGAATGAGTTTAGTGCCTTGGTGAATTAATTGGAAAAATGCGTGTTGGCCGTTAGTGCCGGGCTGCCCCCAAATGATGGGGCCGGTGTTGTAATCGACTTTTTCGCCATTCAGGTCAACGCTTTTGCCGTTGCTTTCCATATCACCTTGTTGGAAATAATCGGCAAAATAGCGCATGGATTGATCGTAAGGGAGCAACGCGTAGGATTCAGCATTAAAAAAATTGTTGTACCAAACACCTAACAACGCCATTAAAACAGGGATATTTTTTTCAAACGGGGTATGGCGAAAATGTTCATCCGCTTCAAAAGCCCCCTGTAACAGCTCTTCAAAATTATCCATGCCAATATACAAGGCAATGGACAAACCGACGGCAGACCATAGCGAATAGCGTCCGCCGACCCAATCCCAAAATTCAAACATATTTTCGGTGTCGATGCCAAAGGCGGCGACGTTTTCTGCGTGGGTGGAAATGGCGACAAAATGCTTGGCGATGGCGGCAGGGTCTTGGGCGCTGGCAAGCAACCAATTTTTGGCCGATTTGGCGTTCATCATGGTTTCTTGGGTGGAAAACACTTTGGAGGCGACGATGAACAGGGTGGTTTCAGGATTAAGTGGCTTGAGCTTTTCCACTACATCGGTTTGGTCAATATTGGACACATAATGCACTTTCAATACTGAGCTGTAGGGGGTCAAGGTCATTGACACCATTTTTGGCCCCAGGCCAGAACCACCAATGCCGATATTAACCACATCGGTGATGGCCTTGCCGGTGTAGCCTTTCCATTCACCGGAGCGTACTGCGTGGCAAAAACCGCGCATTTTTGCCAGCACCGCATTGATTTGTGGCATGACATCTTGGCCATCCACATAAACCGGCTGGTTGCTGCGGTTGCGTAATGCGGTGTGCAAGACCGCCCTGTGTTCGGTGGTGTTAATGGCTTGACCGGTGAACATCGCCTCGGTTTTGGCTTTTAAGCCAGCAAAATTAGCCAGATCGATTAATAATGGTATAGTTTGCTCAGTAATGATGTTTTTTGAATAATCAAACAAAACATCGTTGTGTGACAGGGAAAACTTCTGGAACCGTGCGGGGTCTTGGGCAAAAGCCTCGCGTAATGAAAGTTTATTGATGTCCTGATAGTGGGTCTGTAGTGCAGACCAAGCGTTTGAGGTAGTCAGGGATGACATGTTTGGCGGTTCCCGTTTAGATGAAGTTGGATTAAGTCTACGAAAAGGATGGCACGATAGCAATAGGCAAGCAAAACAATTGCCTTAATTTTAATGGCGGCACTGCAAAGCTTGTTTTATTATCAATTCCTTTATTTGGCTAAGGTGATGTGCTAGAGTTTGCAGTTGCTATTAATGAGGCGTCTATAATGGGCGGAAGGTAGCGGTTTTTTTCTGGTAAGAGCGGTGCATTGTTGCAGCTAAAATTGTATAAAAATAATTATTTAAACAGGAAGGTATTATGAACACAGCAAAATTTTTTAGAACGTCAGGCCTTGTGTTGTTGGGCTTGTTTTTTTCCACTTCGTTATGGGCGCATGGTGGTGCAGCCGGTACTGATACCGACCAATGTAAATTTGAATTGGAGCCTAGCCACTGGATACACTATACCGCTTATCAGCCAGTCGCTTATTCGGCAGAAGAATTTTGTGGCAAATTGCCTGCATTGGACACCAAAACCCAATTGGTGTTTGACTATCAAGACATGCGCTACAGAAACATGACTATCGAGTTTGAGGTGACCAAAGAACCCGAAGGTACCCGTGTATTTTTCCTGCCTGCGGCAAAACATAAAGCTGGCACAGTCAACCTTGAATTGCCAAACGGCCTGCCAGAAGCAGGTAAATATTTAATACACATCACTTTGGTGCCCGATCAAGGCGAGCGTTTGGATGCCCACATGGGCTTTACTGCAGGCACTGGCCCAGCCACTAGCCGAACCAGCTTGTTGCTTTATGTTTTCTTTGCTTTTGCGGGCTTGTATATCTTGTATTTGTCGCACGGCGGATTCAAGTCCATGGTTGATAGCACTATTGCTAAAATTAAAAGCTAATAACTGGCAAAGTGGGCTGGATAGCAATGGGACAAAGTCCTGAATTGAAAAGAGGAGGCGGTGCAATGTTGAAATGTTTGTCGGTTGGTTTATGGGTGGCTGTGTTTTCGTCGGTGCTATGCGCTGCGGAAATTGAAGACCATGACGGAATGCTGATGGATCATGGTGATGGTCACTTGATGGATATGGGCGGCGGCATGGTCATGGGCCAGAACGCCGACACCTTGCCCGGTGGCTGTGACGGCATAGCCGAAACACGGGAAATCACCGTCCATGCCGGCCATAAGTATGCGGAAAAATTCCCAGGGCGGATGTTTGCATTTGATACCCAAGAATTTCAATTTAAGCCTTGTACCAAGCTGAAAGTCCATTTTATCAATGAAGACCACATCCGCCACCAATGGATGATGCATGGCCTGCCCAAGTATCTTTATCCCAAAGGCATGTTCCATTTGGAAGTGAGCGGGCCAGGAAAAATATCCGGCACGCTGATTTTGCCGCCCGGGGATAAAACCTATTTGGTGCATTGTGATATTGCCCAGCACATGGAAAAAGGCATGAAGGCCCAGCTTAAGGTGGGTAAAGGTGATGGCGACTTGCCCAGTATTCCGGGCGTGACCGCTATGGCGGTTGCTGATGACTATCATGCTAGCTTGCCCGAACTGATTGCCGCTGCGCAAGCCGCCGCCCTATTGCCCGAAGTTGTCCCGCCTGTGGTCGCCGCTGTAAGCGCACAGCCACCTGCGGAAGATACTTGGTTTTCTGGCATGACAGTGGTGGGTTTGGCTATCGGTTTGGCATTGGCGCCCTTTTTGGCACGCAAATTTGCTGGTATGACACTATCTGAGGCCATTGCCACAGTATTTGAACTATTGCGTTTCGGTATTGATTGGCTGGTACACAAGTCTTCTAGCTTGGTTAAACGGTTCGGCGGCGGCAAAAATAATACCTTGCCGGGTTCTTAAGCTGCCCAACACAACAAAACCCCTGTTAGTCAACAGGGGTTTTTTTTGCCCAAAATAGAGCGTTATAATGAATGGAATGGTGGGGCTGTTTGTCAGTGCATTTGTATCTTCAACTATCGCGCCGGGCGGCTCGGAGGCAGTTTTGGCCTATATGGCAGCCAGCAACCAGCATCCCGCCTTGCAATTGCTGTTGGTGGCTACTGTCGGCAATACCTTAGGCGCCATGACTACTTGGGGATTAGGGCATCTGGCGGCAAAAAAAATTGAGATTGCCAGCACCTTGCCAGAAAAAAAACAACAAGCCTTAGCTATTTTGAGCCAAAAAGGCCAATGGCTGCTGCTGTTCACTTGGTTACCGTTAGTGGGCGATTTGTTATGCTTTGCGGGCGGCTGGCTCAAGCTCCCGCTATTATCAAGCACACTTTTGATATTATTGGGCAAATTGGGGCGCTATGCGGCCATTGTTTGGCTATTTGCTTAACGGCCTTAGACGTATTTAATGCCAAAACATATCCTGCTTGCCATCTGATTGAATTGGCACCGCCACACCTTTATCCAAATTAATTTTAATTTACCCTATTCCACACAAGAGGTTATTTGCCGTGTTGCGCCATTTTCCTGAAATTGGGACCCATTACCCCCATAAAAAACGCGATTACTTCATTGCTGCTTTTACGTTTTTTTGCGTCGCCGTTTGCTTGGTCTCGGATGCGACCGCAGGCATGGATAAGCAAAATGCCCTAGGGGTATGTGGTTGGGTTTTTTTAATCGGCCTGTTGCTCGGTGAAACCAGCGATGTGCGGGTGCAAGTGCTGATTGCCGTGATATTTGCCACTATTGGCGAGCATTTTGCATCGCCCTACATGGGTGGATACACCTACCGGTTTGGCAATGTGCCTGCCTATGTCCCGCCGGGGCATGGCATGGTCTACCTGACAGCCGTTGCGTTGGCGCGTTCGGGTCTGTTTATGACTTATGCCCGGGCAATTACAGGCGGTGTCTTGCTGGTTTGTGGCTTATGGTCTTTGTGGGGCATCAGTGGCATACCCGTACAAGGTGATTATGTTGGTGCTTTATTGTTTTGTGTGTTTTTGATTTATGTGTTCAAGGGTCGTTCGCCCTTGGTGTATGTGGCGGCATTTTTTATCACCACTTGGTTGGAGCTGATTGGCACTGCTGTAGGCACTTGGAAATGGGCGGCAATTGATCCGGTTTTGCATTTGCCACAAGGCAACCCGCCTAGTGGCGTGGCTGCTTGGTACTGTTTGGTGGATGCTGTTGCAATGGGCGGTGCGCCCTTAGTTTTTAGGGGTTGGGGAAATATTTGTGAATGGTTTTCTGCTATTAGGGAACGGCGCGCTGCTTATCAAGGTGCTGCAGATGATTAATGATGTATAAATATAGCCTCGGCAACGCATAAGGGGTGGAACTTGTCGGCCGCCATTTTGTCTAGTTTATGGGTGCTGAATTTAAGCAGATTTTTCGCCCTGGCTAACGGGTTTGTTTGATGCCTACTGTAAAAATAAATCACAAGCCGCTATTGTTTTGGCCTTAAGATATAGGCATAATCAGAACCGCTGGCAACTCAGCCCATATTCTGTTTGCCAGTTAATATAGTAAAAAATAGTAACACGGTGGGTTATCTGACAAGCACCAATTAACGTAAATAAATTATGGTAATGGTGTCGTTTCGGGTTTAGAATGGATATACTTTACATATCCGTTAGCCACCCAATCACTGTTTGCAGGCAACTTATCTGCCAGGAAGCCACATTAAAATGGAATTTATACGCTTTTTACCCATGGAATTTTCAATCTAATGTATTAACCTAACTTTTATAAGCATAATTAATGCTAGGGGCAACTATGCGCAAAATATTTACACTCATCGTCACTGTTCCATGTTTGGCTTTTGCCATCCACGCTAAAGCCGGGGCAATTGCAGAAGACCTGAGCGCACCGAACGGCAAAATATTGGTGGATTTCTTGGGCACAAAACAGGTTTATGCCGCCACTAAAAGCAAAATGGTGGCTATCAAAGCAGCAGTAGTGGCCAGTAATTTCGTCACTGCTCACAGCAGCCCTGTTGTAGTTATGCCAACCCTTAACACCACTGCCATTTTTTGGGGCACTTCTTGGGCGACAAGCAATGCCACATTCATCAGCGATAAAATCGCCGGGCTGACTTATTTTTACAATAATGTGGGTAACTCCTCCTATACCAGTACCGTGTCTGAATATTTTGCTAGCGGCTTGCCCTTGACCCATAACTTCGTCACCTACAAAACCGACGCATCAAGAAAATCAAGCAGCACGCCAGCAGCTGTTCTTACAGAAGTTTGTAATTTGGTTGGTGCAAAAAACATTGACCCAAACGGTTATTACCCTGTCTATTCCGATCTACCCAGAGGCACTGCCAGTTACTGCGCTTATCATAGTGCCGGACAATGTACTGCAGGCGGCACCACTGTTCAATTTGCTTTCTTTTTCAATTTAAATAATGACTCAAGTTGTGACCCACAAAGCCCTTATGCACCCGCATCAGGTTCTGCAAGCGCACAAGCGCCTTTGTTTATGACAGGTGGCGGCGTTGCCCCACAAACCCAATCGCAAGGTTTGGCCGCTTTGATCAATGTAACCGCGCATGAATTGGCCGAAACAGCAACCGACCCCGTTTACTTCCCTCGCACGGGTAGTGCCTATTGGGCGGGCTATTTTGATGTGGCGGGCAACGAAGTTGGCGATAAATGCGCTTGGACATTCGGCCCGTCTAATATTGCCGGCACTAAACCGGGCACGGTATTGGTCGGAGCTTATGACTGGAAGCTGCAAGGCGAATGGTCTAATAAAGCCTACAACAGCTCGACTGGTTACGATTCATTAAAAGGTTGTGTCACTGGCTCATAAGCCAGAGAGTATTTAAAACCCATCCTGCCCCATGCACACATCGTCTGCCTTTATGGCTAAGGCCTTGTCCTCGGCTACAAGCCAGACGATGTGTCTACGCATATTTTAAGCAAATATCACCCGATGATTGGGGGTAACACCAATGTCTGTTCAGCAAAACATAACACGGCTAGTTTGCTCAAGCCTATTACTGGTATTGCCATTAGCACCGGTGCAGGGCGACCCTATAGTAATGGATCCACAATCTAGGGGACAATCCACGGTAACGCGGGATGTTGCCGAATATGCCGACCGTGAACAAGCGTTAATGACTGCGGCACTCACTAGTGGGAATAATGCCACACCCTTATTGGCGGATGATTTTCAAGCTTGGTCAACGGATAACGACTGGCAATCTAAGGAAGCATGGCTAAGCTCTGCACAACACATCAAGTCGTTTATTATTAAAGATGTGTCCGTGCGCCTATTAGATGGGTTGGCAGTTGTGCAATTCCTACTCCAAACCCAAGGCAATAAAGGGGTTCATCATCAATATAAAACCGTTGTTGATATTTGGCGGCAAAGCAGCAAGCAGTTGGCAGTCAGATATACAACAAACACCACCGCCATCCCCCATACTGCTGCACTTAGCCCAAAACACTAATCACTCGCCAAGCGCGAAATATTACTGGAGTGGCCAAATTTGTCACATCAGTCGCGGTTGGGCTATTTTTTATCCGATACTTTCCCAATCCCTTGGCTATGCTGGATTGCTTGAGAAAAACACTTCTTTTCTGGCCTGAATTCGGTTAATCTAAAAAATTCGGACAAAAATGGCTGTTATTGATGCGTTACCCAAATATTCCTAACTATTTATGGCTTCTGCCGTGGTTTTTTTTGGTGGCGGGCCGCGAATGTCTTGCCCAAAATCCTACCGGCGCAGCGGTACCTCTTCCCGCTGCCACCACAACAGACCGGCCCGTTATAAAGCCGCTTATAAAAAAAGATAAGGACAAATCGGCAATTACCTTAGTCGCCCCTAATGGACAGCCTAAGCCTGTTGGCGACAAGCGTCGGAGTGATGCGTTTGAACTGCCGGAGGTGTCGGTTATAGGCACCACGCCTTTAGGCAGCACGGGGCTTGCCAGCAAAAAGGTTTCGGGCAATGTGCAGTCGGTGGAGGATGAGGACATTAAGCGCCATGAAGCCACGTCTTTAACGGACTTCATGAACCGTCGCCTGCAAAGCGTCAATATCAATGACACCCAAAACAACCCCTACCAACCGGATGTGACCTATCGTGGCTTCACCGCTTCGCCCATTGTCGGCACGCCGATTGGCCTATCGGTTTATCAGGATGGCGTGCGCGTCAACGAAGCGTTTGGCGATACCGTTAATTGGGATTTGATACCACAAATTGCCATTGCCAATATGGATGTGATGCCCGGCTCCAATCCGTTATTTGGTTTGAACACCTTGGGCGGTGCCTTGTCTATCCGCACCAAAAGCGGTTTTAGCCACCCGGGCTTCCATGCCCAAGCACTGGGCGGTTCTTTTGGCAGACAAAATTATCAGGCGGAAATAGGCGGATCAAAGGGTAAATTTGATTGGTATTTTGCCGGTAACATTTTTGGTGATGGCGGCTGGCGGCCTTTTTCGACCTCCAGTGTCAATCAAGGGTTCGGCAAGATCGGTTGGGAAGATGACAAAACCGACTTGGACTTGTCGTTCACCTATGCGGGCAATACTATGAACGGTGTGGGGCCAACTCCCCAAGAATTGTTGCAACAAAGCTGGTCAGCTATTTACACCGCCCCCGACGTCACCCAAAATACCTTGTATTTTGTCAATCTTAAGGGCAATCATAGTTTTACCGAGCAATTGCAGTTCAGTGGCAATGTCTATGACCGCAACAATAACAACTATAGCCTGAACAGCAACACCACAGACCCCGACACCTGCACTGCCATTAATCTGACCGCATGTAGTGAAACAGGTATCACCCCTGCTTATTTTCAGGCCAGCCGGGCCCGGCAAAACGGCACCGGCATTAACCTGCAATTGACTTCCGATTACCCATTGTTAAAGCACGAAAACCAATTGATGGTCGGTGGCGGGTTCAATTATGCCAAAACTGATTTTAATTCTGCGGCACAAGCGGCTATTTTTAACAGCCACTACTTTGAAATAGCCACAGCAGCACTGGGTGACAGCACTTATGGGCCATCGGTTAATATTAGCGGTGAGAACCGCTATACCAGTTTGTTCGCCACCAATACTTTTTCAGTGACCGACTGGCTGCACGCCAACGCTTCGGCTAATTGGCTGCAAGCACAAGTAAACACTGCCGATCACATTAACCCAACTGGCGACACGCACTACCTAGGCAATAATCTTCATTTCCAAAGGCTTAATCCATCTGCTGGGCTGACTTTCGACCCTTTTGGGGCATTGTCGATAAAATCCCCTATGCAGGCATTCACCACTTATTTTAATTACAACGAAGGCTTCCGCGCACCTACCATTATTGAATTGGCCTGCGCCAATCCCAATGCGCCGTGTAGCTTGCCCAACGGCTTTGTATCAGACCCCAATTTAAAACCGGTGGTGTCGCATACCTTAGAAACCGGCATGAGAGGTACATTTAGCGAGGCTTTGAAATGGAATTTTGCGGTCTACCAGACCATCAACAACAATGATATTTTATATTTGAATGCGCCGAATGGTAGCCAAAATGCCGGTTACTTCAGCAACGTCGGCAACACTAGGCGACAAGGTTTGGAACTGGGCCTGAACGGCTTGGCGTTGGAATCGCTGAACTGGTACATCAGCTATGGTTATGTTGATGCCACCTACCAATCTGTTGCCACTTTAAATAATGCCTACGGTTCGGAAAACGTGGTGCCGGGCAATAGCATCCCCAGTATTCCGCAAAACACAGCCAAGGTGGGGGGAGAATATCAGTTGTTGAAGAATTTATTTTTGGGTAGCGATCTGCAATATGTATCCAGCCAATATGCGCGTGGTGATGACCAAAACACCCATCCACAAATCGCCGGTTACACGGTTGTCAACTTAAATGGCCGCTATGTGCTGACAGAGCATATCGAGTTGTTTGCCACGGGCAAAAATATTTTTGATAACCATTATGCCTCATTCGGGCAATTGGGCAGTAACGTGTTCAGCGGACAAGCTACGCAATTCCAAGGTCCAGGGATGCCTGCCACGGGTTATGCGGGGGTGCGAGTTCATTGGGATTAAGCCATTTAGCATTGATGACAATGTGCCGGTTAGGCAACTCAGGCAATTCAGGTAACAATAGCCGCTTTGCCTAACCGGTCAGTAGTGTCCCGTCAGATTATTGGACAACAACCGTTGCGCCACGGCTTACCACCCCAGGCACCAGCACTTTGGCATACACACCAATGCTGGGCAAGGCTTTACCGGCAAAAGGCACCATCACATTATTGAGGGCAATGCCGTGCTTGAATATAGCGGGGTCGTTGGGCAAATCGCCTTGTGCCAAGGTCGGCATCACACAGCGCGGGCAAGGGTCGGTCACTTGTAACTGCACATCGCCAATACAAAGGGTTTTGCCGACCCAGTCGTTTTCGACAAAGCCTGCTTGCCCGTGGGTGTCAATGACGATATTAGGGCGGAAGCGGCGGGCTTCAAAGCGTCCTTTCGGGTAGGCGGTTTGCAGGGCTTCTAAGGAGCTGGTGGTGATGATATGCACCGCGGCATAATCAAAAAATGTGCCTTGGGGCGCATCGCCCGCCATTGCCTCATTGCTGATTTCATTGGCATCGCCTTCATATTCAGGCCAAAATTGCTCTAAGTTGGGCTGTTCTGGCGCAATGTTTTGTAAACTGACAGAGCGGGACAAAGCGGCTGACAACAGTTCATTAAGGTTTGCCGCATCACTGCGGACAACCGTGCCATCTGGCAAGGTGATCCAAACCGGCGGCAAACTGCCAATTTGTGGCGCTTCACAATAGGCGGCGCGATAAGCAAAAATATCCGGCCATTTTTTGGGATTTTTGGCACTTGCCACTTTGCCGGTGTCATTGTCGATACAGGCAAAAATACGGTCGCCGAGGATACCGGTTTCGGTAATGGCAGAAGCATTCAGTTCTTCGCCCTGCATGGATTTTACGGGATAGCGCCAAAGTGTGCTGACAGTGGGGTTATGCATAGGTGTCTCCTGTTATAGTCGTTTTTATAATAGTTATAGTGGGCAAGCTGTATCAATTGCACAGGCATAATAGCTTATTAAAGTGGCTGCTGGGAGCGGTGAAGCAGCTACAGCCAGTCATTCTTATGATTTTAGGCTTTAACGCTGTTTATTTCAATGTGAGGTACACAGCCACGACCAATAATATATTATTCAACCAAAAACTCCCGCATCATACCCATATCTTCATGCTCAAGATTATGGCAATGGTACATGAACAAACCTTTGAAATCTTGGAATGGCTTGATAATGCGCACTTTCTCGCCCGGCATGACCAATACGGTATCTTTAAGGCCGGTGTCGATAAAA
>CAIYOW010000023.1 GCA_903927955.1 uncultured Methylococcaceae bacterium
GCTGCCGGTAAAGCGGTGGTGGCAGCACATATGATGTTTTGGCAGCGACAATGGCAATTGAATTTTAGTTTGCACAGCCCGCGGGGCGGAGCCAACCAATTGACCGCTGCCGAATGGTTTGCCCGTTATGTTGCCGACCAGTTGGCGCAAAACGATGCCAATGGCGTTGAATTTGATGTCGCCCGCTGGACTTGGGGCAATCCTGAAGGCAATCCGATGGATGCCGACAACGACAGGATTGCCGATTACGGTTATATTGACGGTGTCAACAGCTTCGGTTTGGGCGGGCAGGTGTTTTTTCGTGAACTGCGGCGCCTGCTGGGGCCGGACAAAACTATCCAAACCGACAGCAACGATGCAGAATTTGGTGTTCGTGGCTGGCAATATTTGAACGGTGTGCAATTGGAATCATTTCCCGCCGCCAATGATTTTAGCCGTTTCTCCCAAGCTTTTCTGCACCTGCGTTTATGGGCCGAAAACGCACAAGCACTCCCGCGCATCAGCTATCCTTTCACCAAAACCCCCACCACGCTGTTTGCCAACGCCCGCTCGCCTGACGGCAATAACACTGACAACCGTTTCCGCATCGGCTTGGCGGCAGCTTGCCTGGTCGGGATGCCACATCCCTTTGCCAGCCTGAGCAACATCAATTTTGACCCCACCAATGCCGCATTGGCTATAGGAAAACACGAAGTGACATTTGGCGTGTTTAGTTGGGATGAATATAACGGTGGTGACTTGCACAACTGGCACTGGCTGGGGCGGCCTATTGCTGCGGCACAACAAGACTTAAGCAACTTGGACAAGAAGGATTGGCTGGCAAAAGTGGACTGGCAATGGTCGGTGGCTGAAGGCTTTAAGGCCACTCCTAGCCAAATGGCAAAAAACTATACTGCAAACGTTACCCGGACACCCGCCAACACCGTACTCGAAAAATTGGTTTTTGGTGTTAAACTGAACCCAAGCAAAACTTTGAATAACTTGGTGGGCGGACAAGAGTACACGTTGGAGTTTGATGCCCGTGGCGACGATACTTGGCAGGCAAACAAGCAAACGTTTACCCAAGTGCCTAGGATGATAGCGATTAGTGGTGCAGTAGGTACAGGCCAACGCAAACACCCGTTATCAGTGCTGGTGGATAGCCATTGGCGTCATTACCGCCTGAGTTTTATTGCCGATGGCTCACCTGCGGCAACGTTTGGCATTGCCGAACAGGTGGGAACTACCGAAATCGGCTCTATCAAGCTTTTCCAAGGCAGCGCCGAACGCTGGTCGCGCGAGTTTGAAAAAGGCATGGTATTGCTTAATATGACCCAAACACCTTGGCAAACCCAAGTCAGGAAAAATTATTACCGCCGTTTAAAAGGCGGTCAAAATCCCGGTGTCAATACTGGGCAAACGGTTGCAGACAAGCTAACCGTCCCACCCCAAGATGCGGTTTTTCTGGTTAAACGTTAGCTTTTGTGCAACTGGCGGCGGATAACTGCCGTTGGCGTTCCTTTCTGGTGGCTTTTAGCGAAACCGTCAGTTGCCTGAGCAAACTCGAAGA
Organism: uncultured Methylococcaceae bacterium; assembly: GCA_903927955.1. Lineage (GTDB taxonomy): Bacteria > Pseudomonadota > Gammaproteobacteria > Methylococcales > Methylomonadaceae > Methylovulum. The sequence goes on from CAIYOW010000023.1 coordinate 1,550, forward strand.
AAAGTGCAACCAGGCAAAATGCCCCAGTAAAAACAAGGCAATGTCGCTGTGTATCGCTTCGACTACGCACAGCCAACGTGCCGCTTAACATCAGCACTTAAATTTTTTCCCCTATTCCAACCCAGATAGAGCATGTGTTCAATAGGGCATTTCCGTTAACCAACGCTTAACAGGCACTATTGTGAAAAAATTAATTCTGGCCACGATTATTGTAGCTATCGGTGCAGGTATCGGCGGGGCATACCTAAAATTTCACCATGACGACAAGCACGCACTGATCCTATACGGCAATGTTGACATACGCGAAGTCAACTTAGGATTTAGAGTGGCAGGGAAGCTCAGCAAATTAAATTATGACGAAGGCGATCCAGTCAAACAAGGCGAGGTATTGGCACAGCTAGACGATGAACCTTACCGCAACCAAGTAGCCCGTGCCGCCGCGCAAGCCCAGTCATTAAGGGAGCATTTAAGGTTACTGGAAACTGGCAACCGCCCCCAAGAAATAGCCCAAGCCAAAGCACTGGTGCATGAGCGCGAGGTGGCAGCCGCCAATGCCCGCCACTTGTTCCAGCGGGCGGAACAATCGGCCCTCGCCAAAGGCATTTCCAGCCAAGAACGGGACAATGCCGAAGCGGGCTATCTGGAGGCCGATGCCCGGGTAGCCTCGGCACGGCAAAATTTGTCTTTGCTGACAGCTGGCTTCCGCGTGGAAGATATTGCCCGGGCCAAAGCGGATCTGGCGCAAGCGGAAGCCGCTTTGGCCGATGCCAGGCTGCAACAGCAAGACACTACCCTGACCGCTCCTTCCGATGGCATTATTTTAACCCGCGCCCAAGAAGCAGGGGCTATATTACCGGTCGGGGCAAGCGTTTTTACCCTGTCTTTGCAACACCCCGTTTGGATACGGGCGTATGTCCATGAACCCGACCTTGGGCATATCCACACGGGGGGCAAAGTCACTATTGCCAATGATTCGCACCCTGAGCAACACTATAACGGCCAGATCGGTTTTATTTCCCCGCGCGCCGAATTCACCCCCAAAACCGTGGAAACCGCACAACTGCGCACCGCCTTGGTGTACCGCCTGCGGGTGGTGGTGGACAATGCCGACTCCGGTTTGTTACAGGGGATGCCGGTCACTATCCAGTTAGCCGACCAACCCTAATGGATAATGCCATAGTCTGTCTGGAGTCGGTGCAGAAAAGCTTTAAAGGGTCAAGCAAACCGGCTTTGACTGGCTTTTCAGCAGCTATTTTACCAGGCTGCGTCACTGGCTTGGTAGGGCCGGACGGGGCGGGCAAAACCACGTTGATACGGCTGATGGCCGGTCTGCTGGCCCCCACGGCAGGCAGTATCCGTATCCAAGGGCTTGACCCAATTGCCAATGCATCCACATTGCGTGATGCGATTGGCTATATGCCGCAAAAATTTGGCTTGTACGAAGACTTGACGGTGTTGGAAAACTTGCAGCTTCATGCCGACTTACGGGGCTTATTAGGTCAGCAGCGTAGCGACACTTTTAAGCGGTTGCTGGACTTTACTGATTTGGCTCGCTTCACCAGCCGCTTTGCCGGAAAACTATCCGGCGGCATGAAGCAAAAACTCGGGCTGGCCTGTGCCTTGCTTGGACAGCCCCGCTTATTGTTGCTGGATGAACCGGGCGTGGGTGTAGACCCGATATCGCGGCGGGAACTTTGGAAAATGGTCAATTCTCTGGCTGACCAAGGCATTGCGGTGATCTGGAGCACCGCCTATCTTGATGAGGCTGAATTATGCCAACACGTATTGCTGATGAACGAAGGTCAGTTGCTGTTTTATGGGCGACCGGCTGAACTGACCTGCCGCCTGCAAGACCGTGCTTTTCAAATCCGCAATATCAGCGTTAACCGGCGCAAGGTGTTGGCAATGGCTTTATGCCGCCCCGATGTCATGGATGGGGTGATCCAAGGCCGAAATGTGCGGCTGTTGTTGCGCCCCCATGCAACCCCGCCCAACCCAAGCGAATTTAACGCCGGCGCTAACGCGGAACTGGTGCCGGTTGCCCCGCGCTTTGAAGATGCCTTCATTGAAGCTTTAGGCGGCGGGCCAGGTGGTTATTCTGAACTTGCCCAACGCTTGCAGCCCATTATAGGCGAAAACGACACAGTCGTTGAAGCAGTCGGACTGACTAAGCTGTTTGGTGATTTTGCCGCCACCGACCATGTTAATTTTGCCGTTAAACGCGGCGAGATATTTGGCTTGTTGGGGCCGAATGGCGCGGGCAAATCAACAACGTTTAGGATGCTGTGCGGTCTGCTGAAACCCACTTCCGGCACTGCCCGTGTGTTGGGCATTGACTTAAAAACCAATGCTAGCGAAGCACGTCAGCAGCTGGGCTACATGGCACAAAAATTCTCCCTGTACGGCAATCTCACGGTCAAACAGAATTTGATGTTTTTCTCAGGTATCTACGGCTTAAAAGGAAGCCAACAACAAGATATGGTGAAAAGCATGACCGAAGTGTTCAATTTTCAGGCACTACTAGGCCGAAAACCCGATACCCTGCCTTTGGGTTTTAAACAACGCTTGGCCTTAGCCTGTGCGATTATGCACGGCCCGGCCATTCTGTTCTTGGATGAACCCACATCGGGGGTGGATCCTGTGACACGCCGGGAATTTTGGACACATATTAATGGCATGGTTGAAAAAGGCGTGACTGTGATTGTGACCACTCATTTTATGGATGAAGCCGAATACTGCGACCGGATTGCCTTGGTGTTCCGGGGAAAAATCATCGCGGCAGGCACACCCGACCAACTGAAAGCCCAAGTGGCCTCAACGGCAAACCCTGACCCGACTATGGAAGATGCGTTTATCACGTTGGTGCAAAGCCAGTCTGACCTAGACGTGGCGAAGCAAAACCAGTCTACCCCAGCACCTTCAAAGCAAGCCCCTGCAAACAAGGAGACACCATGAACCGCACACTCTGCTTTCGCCGTCTGCGCGCCCTGTGCCACAAAGAAACACTACAAATCATCAGGGACCCTAGCAGCAACATCATTGCCTTTGTGTTGCCAGTGCTGTTGTTGTTTATTTTTGGTTATGGCATTAATCTGGATTCAAGCGCCGTGCGGATTGGCGTGGTGCTGGAAGATACCAGCCCAGAAGCGCGGCATTTGACCGACAACTTGTATGGCTCGCCATATCTGGCTGTGACGACCGGGCTTACGCGCTCCGCTATGGAGGAAGCCCTGATTGCCGGTCAGGTAAGTGGCTTTATCGTGATACCCGTGGATTACGGTGCAACGCTAAAACGCGCATCCAAACCAGCAGAGTTGCTGGTGGTGACTGACGGCAGTGCGCCCAATACCGCCAGTTTTGTGCAAAATTATTTGCGTGGCGCTTGGAACGAAGGCTTGATACAACGTACCGACGAACAAGGCAAGCCCGCAATGCCCAACATTACTTTTGAATCTCGGTTCTGGTTCAACGCTTCCGCCGAAAGCAGAAACTACCTGATTCCCGGCTCTATCACCATTATCATGACGGTGATTGGCACACTACTCACGTCTCTGGTGGTGGCGCGTGAATGGGAGCGCGGCACTATGGAGGCTTTGCTGGCATCCCCAGTGACGCGCACAGAACTGCTGTTGAGCAAATTACTGCCCTATTATGTGTTGGGCATCATTTCTTTGTTCTTATGCGTAGCGATTGCCGTGTTCATCTTAAACATTCCATTTCGGGGTTCGCTGCTAGTGCTGTGGGGGATTGGCTCGTTATTTTTAGCCAGTTGCTTAGGGATGGGGCTGTTGTTATCCACCAGCCTGCGCAACCAGTTCAATGCCGCCCAAGCCGCACTGAACGCGGCGTTTCTGCCCGCACTGATGCTGTCAGGCTTCGTTTACGAAATCCGTAGCATGCCCGCCGCTGTGCAAGCCTTCACCTACTTGGTGCCGGCGCGTTATTTTGTGACTGCCATGCAAACCATTTTTCAGGCGGGTAATGTCTGGCCGGTACTGCTTAATAGCAGCCTTTTCTTGCTGATGTCGTCGGTATTTTTTATTGGCATGACGGCATTGAAAACCCGTCGGGGGTTGGAATAACCATGTTGCACCGTATCATCACGCTGGTCTTGAAAGAATTGCAGACCCTGTTGCAAGACCCGCAATCACGCACTATCCTTATCTTGCCGGTAATACTGCAATTGGCATTATTCCCATCTGCCGCCACCTTGGAAGTCACCAACAATACCTTGGCGGTGTTTAATGAAGATAATGGCCAACAATCTTTGGAGCTTATCCAACGCTTCTCGCAAACCCAAGCGTTCAGCGAAGTACGGATGCTGTATCATGAAACGGATATACGCGATGCCATTGATAACCAGCAAGCCTTGTTGGTTATCCGCTTCCCCGTTGATTTTTCACGGCAACTTGCCGCGGGCCGTGGCGCAAAAATCCAAGCATTGCTAGACGGGCGCCGCTCCAATAGCGGACAAATCGCTTTCGGCTATGTACAACAAATCATACAAAATTATTCCGAAGAGCGCGGTAACGCTGGTGTACTTACCATGCCCTCGCGGCTGATTTTCCGACATTGGTTCAATCCCAACCTTGATTATGTAAGGCATATTGTGCCTAGTCTGGTGGCTATCATCACTACCATCAGCACACTGATTGTCACCTCCCTGTCGGTGGCGCGCGAGCATGAACAAGGGACGTTTGACCAACTGCTGGTGTCACCTTTGACACCCAATATGATTATGGTGGGCAAAACGCTACCGGCTATGCTGGTGGCTATATGCCAAGCAACTATTATCCTGTTGGCGGGCATTTTTATCTACCATATCCCTTTTGCCGGCTCTTTTTGGCTGCTGTATGCCAGCATGGTGTTTTACATTCTTGCCTTGGCGGGCTTTGGCTTGCTGATTTCCTCTATCTGCCTTACCCAGCAGCAATCATTTCTGGGGGTGTTTAGTTTTGTCATGCCCACTATTTTACTGTCGGGATTTGTCGCACCTATCGAAAATATGCCGGTCTGGCTGCAATACTTGGACTGGTTTAACCCGCTGACGCATTTTATTGTTATTGTCAAAGGGGTTTTCCTTAAAAACATTGGTTTGGCCTTGCTGTTACAAAACTTATGGCCTTTGATGGCCATTGCCGTTGTGACACTGGGGGCTTCCGCTTGGCTATTTAATCGCCAACTGGACTAAACTGACCGCTATTTGAACGGCTTGCAAACTGACTAAGGCTGCCATGACCATTAACCCGTTTATTATTAATAAGCTTATCCACTCGCGCTACATTGCCCTGCCCGCATTGTGCATGATGTTGACGGCTTGCAAAGTGGGACCTGATTATCATAAGCCGGACACTGCTTTGCCCAAGTCTTGGCAGTCAGCACCGGACAACGTTAATGCCACGGGAAGCATCATCCAGCATGAGCTGGCTTGGTGGCAAGGTTTGCATGATCCGGTTCTGAACCAATTGATGGTGCAGGCGGCGGCAGGCAATTGGGATGTGAAAGTGGCGGGTGCCCGTATCAGCGAAGCAAGGTCTGTGCATAATGCCGCTGTTGCCACCTTGTTCCCGACCGGCGACCTGATGGCCAGTGCCAGCCGCCAAGCCAACCAGATCGGTTTTCCTAGCGGCGCACCTGACAGTTTAAAAAGTGCCATCAAGCAGCCCTTCAATATCTTTAAAACGGGATTCGATGCCAGTTGGGAACTGGATTTGTTTGGCGGACACCGGCGCGAGGCAGAATCAGCCAAGGACGCATGGGAAGCCAGCATTATTTCCCGCGACGATAGCTTGATCAGTGTGTTGGCTGAAGTGGCCCACAGCTATATTGATATCCGCCAATATCAGGCACAATTGCAAATTGCCAAGGACACCCTGACCACCGACCACGAAATTTGCGCCATCACCGAACAAAAGCTTGCGCTGGGCGACACCGCCGGCCTTGATGTTGCTAAGGCGCAAGCGCAACAGGAACATGACCGGACGCAATTGCCCTATTACCAAAACTTGCTGACGCAAGCGGAATTCAGTCTGGATGTGTTGCTGGGTGAACCGCCCGGCACGGCCCATAAACGGGTGGGTGTGATGGCAGTAATACCTGTAGCTGACAAAAATATCGTGCTGGATGCACCGGCGGCGGTGATTGCCCAACGCCCCGATATCCGCACTGCCGAGCGCAAGCTGGCTGCTGCCACGGCCCAACAGGGTGTTGCCTTAGCCAAGTTTTTTCCTGACATTTCCTTGACCGGTTTTGTTGGGCTTTTTAATACCAATGCCGGTAGTTTTTTGACTGCTGGCAGTAAGTCTTGGAGTATGGGGGGCAATCTGCTCTGGCCTATATTAAGCTATGGCTCGCTAGCCGCCAACCTTCATGCCACTGACGCAAAACAGCAGGAGGCCCTAGCGATATACCAAAAAGCCATTATTGCCGCATTGTCGGATGTAGAACGCTCTTTTAGCGCTTATAGCCAACAGGAGCGGTTTCGGCAAATTCTGACCAAGGCGACCGATAGCGATTCAAGCGTTTACCAGATTGCCTTAGGGCGTTACCAAGTCGGGCTGGCTGCGTTTTTGGAGGTGCTGGATGCCCAGCGCCGTTGGTATGCCTCGCAAAACCAATTGGCTTTAGCCAAGGCGCAAACGGCACAAGATTGGGTGGCGGTTTATAAAAGTTTGGGGGGCGGATGGGAAATTGTCAAAAGCCATCCGCCAATACCTTAACCGATTGACTCAGCAACCGCTTCAATGGGGTGTCACTCACCAAAGCCGGTGGCTTGCCCAAGATTAATTTCAAACGCATTGGAACAGAATGGATTAGAATTTGCCATTAACCAGTTTGCCCATATACAGCCTTATATCGTCTTAAGTGACCCAATGTTGTAGCGGGCATGAACTTAGCCTTACTCACCATCAAACCAGGTAGTTATGGACATTCGAGGTATCCCGGCTGTTAGGCTCAAGCCAGCAGTGATTGTGGCGGGCATTATTATCTTGGCTTCTGCTGCGGGTATTTATAGCTTACCGCTATTTTTAAACACACAAGCACCACAATGGATTGAAGCGCAAACGGGCAAAAAGGCAACGCTGGGCAATATGGAGCTGATGCTATTTCCGCTACGCCTGGCAGTACAAAATTTGCGTATACAAGAAACTACTGGTGAAACCTTGCTAGGTTTTGAACGCTTGGATATTCTGTTAAATCCCCTCCAATCCATCAGAAACCGCGCCATTCAGATCGATAAACTGACCTTGAGCAAACCTTTTGTGTTGCTGAGCCAAACCCAAAATGGCCGTTACACGGTTCAGGATTTGGCTGGCAAAAGCCAGCCGGAAGATACGGGCGGGCAACACAACGCAATACCACTGACTATTAAGCAACTGGCTATTGTAGAGGGGCAATTGGTTTGGCAAGCCTTACATGCCGGGCTAATGGCAAAAGAACAGCTGACGCAAATAAATCTGCAAATAGCAAATTTTGGCTTGGCTGATAATACACCATTTACTGTCCGGCTAGCATTGGCGAGGGCTTCCGGCGGACAGTTCGACTGGCAAGGTGTCGCTAGCCTGCAACCGTTCACGTCCGAAGGGCATATTAAGCTGGCCGGTGTGGATTTGGCTCGCCTGCAAGGTCTGACCCTGCCGGATATGCTTATGCAAGGTCATGTTTCCCTGGATACCGATTATCAGCTCAGCTACGTCAATAACCAGTTTAAAGGGGAGGCCAAACAAACCCGACTGACAGTCGAAGATTTTCAATTTCAGCAAGCCGATACCCAGATAGCCTGCAAAAGTGTCGCTCTGGACAGTGTGTTCAACATCCTGCAGCAAGGTAATGGCTGGCAGTTTGACAGCCCACATAGCCAAATCAACGGACAGTCGATGCAATTGACCACCCAACAAAAAGCACGGGTGGCCTTGCCCAAACTGACTATTGGAGCGGCTTTTCAAATCAAAAGCACCGGACAGCAGCTTAGCGTCACGCTGGATGATGGCGAGCTGACCAGCCAAGATTTACAGTTACAGGCCGCCGATGTACCCGAACCCCTACTTAAAATCCCTGCCCTTGCCGTACAAGGCATTGCTTTAGACCTTAACAGACAAAGCCTTAAGATAGCTTCTGTTGCCGCCAAAAATGCCACCATCAAAGCGTGGTTGGCTAGCGATGGCACGATAAATTACCAAACCTTGTTGGCAACACCGGCACCATTAGCTGATGCGACCATTACCGCCCCCCTCCCCGCTACGACTTCATCAAATGAACCTGCCAAAAAGCCTTGGGCGGTTCAGGTGGGTTCTGTCACGGTGGATAATTTTAATGCCGCTTTTGAAGACCGCACCCTGAAAACCCCGACCAGCGTCAATTTAAACGCGGTCAACATAAAAATAAACGGTTTTAGCAACCAACCAGGCAGCAAGATGCCGTTCACTGCCAGCCTGGCGGTCAACCAGTCGGGCTTGCTCAAGCTAGACGGCCATTCCGTTTTACAGCCATTGGCAGTACATAGCACGGTTAATCTAAGCAATCTGGATTTGGCAAAATTCCAGCCGTATTACGACCGCTTTGTGCAGGTGGATATTATTGATGGCGCATTAAACAGTGACGGCACGCTTGATCTGGCCCAAGCCTCCAGCGACGGCCCACTGGCGGTGCAGTTCAACGGTAATGTCGGCATTGAGAGCCTAGTGACACGCGATCAAAAAGCCAATAAAGATTTGCTGAAATGGGAACGTTTAACGTTACAAGATTTGGCTATCGACACCCAAGCCAACCGTTACAGCGCCGCTGAACTGACGCTGGACAAACCCTACGCACGCGTCACTATCAGGAAAGACAAAAGCA
>CAIYOW010000024.1 GCA_903927955.1 uncultured Methylococcaceae bacterium
CTGAAAAAGTGTGGGCCATCATCAAGGATTACGGCGACATGTCCTGGCTGCCCGCCGTCAAAAGCACATCCGTTGAAGGCGGCAACAAAAAAGGCGCGGTGCGGGTACTGACCCTGAAAGACGGCGGCACCATCACCGAAGAGCTGAAAAAATACGACGAGGCCAAAATGACCTACGCCTACAAGATCACCGACATCAGCACCGCCAAGACCATCAGCCACTCCGGTGCCGAAGAAAAAGTGCCGGTGCTGCCGGTTGACAACTACGCCGCCAGCATCGAAGTGGAAAGCCAAGGCGGCGGTGCGTTGGTGTCCTGGAAGGCCGGATACTACCGCGCCTACATGAACAACAACCCGCCCGAGGAAATGAACGAGGAAGCCGCCAACACCGCCGTCAATGCCGTGCTGAAGTCAGGCTTGGATAACCTGAAAGCATTGGCTGAAAAATAGGCCATACGGTGTTTAAACCATATTTTCGTGCCATAGCCATAGCCATAGCCAGTACCGTATTAAGCCCTGCGGTATGGGCAGCCCCTTTTGCTTACATCAGTAACCAATTGGCTGGCAGCGTCGCTATTATTGACACCGCACAGGCAAAAACTATCGCCACCGTGGCGGTGACCGGCAAACCGGCGGGTATCGCATTGTCACCCGATGGACGTTTTTGTTACGTCAGCACCCCTGAAGCCAAAAGCTTTGCGGTATTGGATACGGCAAAGCATGAAGTCATCGCCACCGTTGCCGTTACTGAAGGTACATTAGGGATTGCCGCCAGCCCCGATGGCACACGCATTTACGTTGCGGATTGGTACCGCAATACGGTAACGGCATTGGATGCCCATAGCTTTAAGACAATAGCCTCCCTTGCCGTAGGCGAGTCCCCTTCTGGCTTGGTGGTCAGCCCCGATAGCCGTTGGCTTTATGTAGCCAACCGCATCAGTAATTCGGTTTCAAAAATTGACACTGAAAAATGGCAGCTCACTAGCACCGTAAAAGTCGGCAGCCACCCGTTTGGGCTGGTGCTGGATAGCCGAGGCGAGCGGCTGTATGCGGCTAACGTAAAAAGTGATGATGTGACGGTATTGGAAACGGCGCGGATGCAACACGTGGCAACCGTTAAAGTGAACATGCTGCCCTACGCGCTAAGCTTGGCACAAAACGACAGCCGGCTGTTAGTCACCAACCAAGATGACAACTCCGTGTCGGTGGTCGACACCGCCACGCTCAAAGAAATTGCCTTGATAGAAGTGGGCGGCAAACCTGAAGGCATCAGCACCCATCCCGATGACCGCCATGTTTACGTCGCCAATTGGTTTGACGGCACTGTATCGGTGCTTGATGCCCGCACCCTTAAAGTGACCGGCACCATCAACGCCGGAGAAGGCAGCCGCGCCTTTGGGCAATTTATCGGCAAATGACACCCTACCACCATTGGCTGGTGCATCCCAACAGCCAATCATTACAAACTGACCGAAAACGAGGAACAACATGGCTGAAACAGTGGACGAACTGACCGTCACCTACGAAGACGGCGGCATAGAAACCGTAAAAGAACTGGATAAAAAAGTACTCACCAAAGGCGCTTGGGCGACCGTGATGTACCGTTACCAAGACTGGAACCGTGCCAAAGAAGAATACGGCCCGGACAAGTACACCATCCGCCGCTACCAAAAACGCAATGGCGAATACCAGCAAAAATCCAAATTCAACATCTCCAGCAAAGACCAAGCGAAAAGCATTATCGCCGCTTTGGAGGACTGGATTAAGGATTGATTTTTCAATATTCTTTAGAACCAGCCTAGTTTAAACGAACGCCCATGCCTGAGCTACAGACGGCCCATCTTCGTCATGTCAAATTGAAAGGGTTTAAATCAATAAAAGACTTAGACCTGAAGATGAACGCCATCAACATTCTGATTGGTGCCAACGGTGCAGGCAAATCCAATTTTATTTCACTGTTCACTTTTTTAAGGAATTTGTCCGAAGGCAAACTGCAAACCTATATCGAAAAACAAGGTTATGCCAGCACCTTCTTTCACTTTGGCCCCAAACACACACCCAGCATAACCATTGATATAGACATAGGTAATAATGGTTACCACGCTGAATTTGTCCATGGTGAAGCTAATGACACACTAGTGTTTAACACTGAATATTGCACTGTTAAATGGTCAAACAAAAAATGGAACATTAAAGGTCAATTAGGCGAAAGTGGCTTGCTGCCAGGATCGGAGGCTTTAAGCGTACCTGTTCGGGACTATACTCGAGGCTCATTTGCGGGGCCGCCAAGCCTACCCCTTGGCTGGGTTTTAAGCGTACCTGTTCGGGACTATACTCGAGACTATATGCGACAATGCAAAGTCTATCACTTTCACGATACCAGCCCCACAGCGGGCTTTAAAAAGGCACACCCCATCGATTCAAGTGCGTTGCTTGCTACTGATGCCAGCAACCTCGCACCTTTCTTGCTTTACATGAAAAAGCACAACCCAGCTAATTATCAAGACATCATTGCCACCATCAAAACGGTAGCCCCCTTCTTTCATGACTTTTACCTTGTACCGAGTGGCGAGCCAGGCAATGAATCGGTCTTGCTAAGATGGCTGCATCGAGATTATGACGAGCCTTTTTCAGCCAACCAACTTTCTGATGGCACAGCCCGCTTTATCTGTATGGCAGTATTGTTCCTTCAGCCTGAATGGTATCGCCCAAAAACAATTGTCTTGGATGAACCGGAACTGGGCTTACATCCTGCCGCACTGGATGTACTGGCAGAACTGGTCAAAACCGCAGCAAAAAGCAACCAAGTGATTTGTTCAACACAATCGGTGGCTTTTGCCAATCACTTTGCCCCGGAAGATTTCATTGTTGTCGATCAAGAACAAGGGGCATCGACATTCAAAAGACCCAATGGAAAAGAACTTGGGCATTGGCTTGAAGATTATGGCATGGGTGATATTTGGTCGAAAAACCTGATTGGGGGCCGCCCCGAATGGTAAGGCTTGCCATTTCTGTGGAAGGCACGACAGAAGAGCTTTTTGTCAAAAAGTTACTCGTACCTTACCTGGGTGAAAAAGGTATATATGCCACTCCGATTTTACTCAATGGCAACGTTAGCATTGACCGTATCAAACATGAGCTAAAAAAGATAAGCTACAGCTTTGATTACGTCAGCACCTTCTATGATTTTTACGGTTTTAAGCACAAAGCGCTGGGAGAAACAAAAACCAGCTTAGAATCCAAGATCAGTGAGTCGATCAACCCAGAGTTAAAGGCAAAACTGATACCTTACATACAGATGTATGAATTTGAAGGCTTGTTGTTCTCATGCCCTGAGGCTATCGCCAAAGAGCTGCAAGACGATAAACTGAATGCATGGGCGAGCGACATCTTAGCGGCATTTAATCAGAACCCTGAAAAAATTAACGATTCCACCGAAACTGCTCCATCAAAGCGCCTAGAAAGACATACGGATTACCGGAAGACCACCCACGGCCCGAACATTGCAAAGCACATGGGGTTAGCAAAAATACGGGGAATGTGTTCAGGTTTTGACGCGTGGTTGACAAAATTAGAGCAACTGGGTTGCCCTAACCCCAATAAGCTGAGTTAAAACTTCCCCGTCAAAAATTAACCACCGTATCGCCAACAAAATTTCCTTGTATTGATCACTTGTCCAGTTTAGTGCTATTACATACCTATTTCGTAGCTGGCCTGGCCATTGCTGAGGCAAAGCCACCAGCCTAGGGCTACATGCAGCGCAGCATATTGCGCAGTATGAAGCCCTAGCCATTGATTAAAATTAAATCCAAGGATGACGGGGTGGATTGATGGCGTTCAACACATAATTCCCCACCGCATAATATTTCCAGCGTACCGGATCATGCAGCGTATGGGTGCGGGCATTGCGCCAGTGCCGGTCCAGATTGAACTCTCCCAGCGTTGAACGGGTGCCAGCCAATTCAAACAACTTACTGGCGGCAAGCAGAGCAGTTTCGGTGCTGAAAATTTTTGCCTCGGCAACAGCAATCGAAGCCGCGCCTACAGAATCATCATTGGGATGCAACTGGGCGTAATCTATCGCATCCCCAGCACGTGCCAACAATGCCTCGGTGGCATGTAACTGGGTCTGGATATGGCCAATATCCTTCAGCGTCAACGGGTCTTCATAGCCAAATTCCAGATCAGTGTCTATCCAAGGCCGGGTATGGTTGCGAACAAAGTATAGGGTATCCTTAAACGCCGCCCTCGCTATGCCGGTATCGACAGCGGCTTGGATGATTTGGGCGATAGGCCCCATGGTGGTCGGGTTTTCAAATGCCAGATAGTGGGGCAAGACAAAATGAGCGGGTACAAAGACATTTTCCAAAATGGTTGTGCCACTGGCGGTCGTGCGCTGGCCAAAACTAGACCAGTCATCAATAATGGCCAAGCCCTCGGCATCCCGTTTAACAAAAGCCACCACGGTGTTATCGTGTTCATCTTTTGCCACTACTGGCACCCAGTCTGCCAACAAAGCCCCCGATGAATAGAATTTTTTTCCGGACAGCAAATAACCGTCTTGAGTAGGGGTAAGGCGGGTGTTTACATCGGTGACTTTCTTGGTGCCTATCTCAGAAAAAGCATTGCCGAACCTTACCCCGCTCAGCACCAGATCAAAGAAATACCGTTTTTGATCCTCGCTACCGTCCAGACGGATGGCTTCCACCATATAAAGATGATTTTGCGGAATTTGCCCGACATTCGGGTCGGCCTCGGAAATAATGGCAATCACTTCCGCCAAGGTTTTGTTTGACACAAACGCGCCACCATACTCTTTTGGCACCGTAATGCCCCATAAACCGCTTTGTGAAAACAAATCCAGTTCTTGACGCGGTAAAATCCGCTCTTTGTCGCGCTGGGCAGCATTTTTGGCAATTTCCACCGCCAGCTGCTTGGCAACCTCGATAGCCTCTTCATCAGACTTGATGACAGGGACGTTTGCCCCGGAAATGTAATCCCGACTTTCATTCGCGCCAATCTGTAATTGCGATGACATAAATGCTCCTAGATATATTGATAGTTAAAGGTGTTGGCCTAGCCTGTAAAATACACACGAATAGTCCAACGCACTGACTGCGCAAAAATACAAACCATTGATAAATTTAGCTTATAATAATTATGGCTTAAGCGGCATTGCTGTATTGACCTCATTATGCTGCTACCCCGCTGACAGGGCAGCAGCCTTAAGTATTAACGGCAAGGCTGACTTGCTTTGCAGGCGGCTTAAAAATAGACTTGCCCTTGCAGCCTGAAGCGATTGTCTTCCAAGTTATTATTGAGCCAGTTTTCACCGCTGATACGGCTGTAATCAGTCTGCAATTTAAAGTGATGGTCGTAAAAATAATAGTTAAGGCCAACAGAACCGACTGTTTCATTTTTGTAACTACTGCCGTTTTGGTGGTCAAACGTCACTTGGTTTACCGTACCGGCTAACTCAAAACGCTTAGGCACCAAGTAATAACCCGCTTGCCAATACCAGCCGTTGTTGTTGCTGTTTGCCGTGCCAGGCACTAGGCTGTGTGAGTTGTAGTCCTTACGCCAAAAAAATGCCCCCTCGGCGCTGAGTAAATTGCGGCGATAACCTATATCACCTGTAAAGGTATAGGTGTCCATACCGGCAACGGTATTCTGCAAACCGGAATTGGCATCAACAGGGTTGTAACCGGCAGCCACGCCTACCGACAATTGTGGTTTATCGACATTGTCCGGTATGGTTTCCTGAACATAGGTGTACGGTTCCAACACATCGTAGACAATTCGCCCGATACCAGCCAATTTTGTGCCTACATTTTGTTGGGTGACCGAATCTAACGCCCGAACGCTGTTGGCAACGGTAAAGCTGCTGTTCCATTTGCCGGATTTCCAATTCAGCTCAATACCGGGTGTACGTTGCAAACTGAAGGCATATTCAGGTTGTTGCAAGTCCATGAACAGATATTTACCTATGTCGGTATAAAACTGCCGCGAAAATTGTGGCAATATACGGCCCGCCTTAATGCCTAAATTACCCAGTTGGTATTTGCCCCACCAATCTATCGTCTGAACGGTATTATTATTGTTCAGTGTGCTGCTTTGATAGAAAAAGAAGTAAGACAGATTGGGATCAAAGGCAGTGCCGGAGAAGAATAACCTGCCCAACGCCAAATCGAAGCCTTGGCTATCTTTTCCAGTATATTTATTGCTCGGCAAGTCCAAGGTATAGCGCGCCTGCACTAACCCATTGATAGCCAATGAAAAGCGATTGTCATTGGTCTTTAAAACAAAGCCGTTATCGTAAAAGCCGCCCAAACGATGCCCTTTAGGTACTTTGGCGGCATCCGCATCTTCTAAATCCGGCTCATCCTGCACGTTGCGTTTCTTTGCCGTATCGGTTTCTTGGACAACGGCTGTGGCATTACTATTTTTAATAGAGCCATTAATACCACCCAAGCTATTATCATTTATATCCGGGGTGAGTTTTGAAGATTCGCGTTGCTCCAATTCCCTCAGGCGCTCATTAGTGGCTTTAATTTGCCGCTCGTATTCCTGCATTTGTTTAAGTAATTTGCGCGTTTCGGCATTAGGTTCTTTAGCGTCACCCATAACCGGAGATAATAAACAGCTAGTTATTATTGTGTAAAAAAACGCTTTCTTTAGCATACTATCGCAGTGCAGACGATTATTCACAATATAATTGGGTGCATGATGATCTAATAAAATACTCATAAATAACTCCTATAAAATTTGAAAATTACAAAATTATAGATTGCATTAAATATGCCAGATATGAATATTTTATTTTAATTTTTAAATCAGTTAGTTATCTATTTTATTTGATTTTGTCAGAAAGGTAATTTAATGCGGCTGCTGAATTGTTGTCTATTTTGCTGAAACGCTGCCGCTCTATCCGCAGTAAAAGATAAAAATTTACGATGGTCAAATTCACCCAAATCACCACCGCAGCTAATATTATTTAATCCATACCGTTTATTTATTATCAACTGACCTGAACAACAAATTCATGAAAACCAAATTAACCCAACACGTTATCGCAACTGACACTACCTAAATTAAGTAAATGCCCTAATTTCTCGGATTTAGTACGTAAATAAATGATATTCTCGCTGTTAGGGGTGGACTCCAAAGCAACCCGACCCACTATTTTTAGCCGGTAACCCGCCAGTTCAGTAAACTTTGCCGGGTTATTGCTCATTAGCCGCAAAGTAGTCACGCCCAAATCACATAAGATTTGGGCACCTATGTCGTAACTTCTGGCATCGACCGGCAAGCCCAAATCCAAATTGGCCTGCACCGTGTCCCTGCCTTGGTCTTGCAATTCATAGGCACGCAGCTTATGCGCCAAACCAATGCCGCGCCCTTCATGACCGCGCAAATAAACCAGCACCCCGCACCCAGCCTGTTCAATTTTGCCCAAAGCCATCTTCAACTGACTGCCGCAATCACAGCGCAAAGAATCCAATATATCGCCGGTCAGGCACTCGGAATGCACCCGCACCAGAATATTTTTTTGCCCGGCTATTTTTCCTTTGACCAAAGCCAAATGTTCCGAACCGTCCAGTATTGAGCGGTAAACGTATGCAGTGAACACGCCGGCGGCGGTAGGTAACCGGGCTTCAGAGAGCTGCTCCACCAGCTTTTCATTACGTCGCCGGTAGGCGATAAGATCGGCGATGTGTATAAATGGCAGCTGGTGTTGCGTGGCAAATTCCCGTAACGTCTCGCCACGCATCATACTACCGTCGTCGTTGACAATCTCGCATAGCACACCGGCAGGGGACAACCCCGCCAAGCGCGCCAAATCGCCAGCCGCTTCGGTATGCCCCGGCCTTTCCAGCACGCCATGTTTTTTCGCCCGCAATGGAAAAACATGGCCCGGGCGGGCAAAATCCCCCGCTGTAGTATGAGGATTGGCAAGTGCCCTCAGGGTGGCGCTGCGGTCGGCGGCAGAAATGCCCGTGCTGGTGCCTTTGTTTAAATCCACCGATACTGTAAAAGCCGTGCCATGGGGATCCGTATTGCGGGCTACCATAGGGTCAAGCCCTAGCGCATCGATACGTTCTCCAGTTAACGACACACAAACCACGCCACTACTGTACCTGACCAAAAAGGCCATTTTTTCCGGCGTAATTTTTTCAGCGGCCATAATGAGATCGCCCTCATTTTCCCGTCCGGCATCATCTGCCACGACCACGAAGCCACCATTGCGGATAGCCGTCAGGGCAGTTCCAATACTATCGAATTTCATTGTTTGCAGCCTTTGGTTTGATTAAAACAAATAATTTCCTAAGAGCAGGGTGTGGCAATAGGCCGAAGCTCTCACCCGCCACAGCCAGCTTCTTCAGGATATAAAGCAAAAACCAGGCCAATTTACAATTCTTTGATTAATATGATAAAAATACGGGTATGCAATAAAATGATGCTGGCTTTGCAGCACTCTGTAAGATAGGTGCTGTGGTTGCAGCGTTGGTGCGGTTTTTGCGGGGCTTAAAAATGCCAGTGGGGGCGTGAAGTGCTTTTGTAGCAGCAGGCGATGCCTGCGCCACTCCAGCCGCAATTTATCTCAGTGCACTAATCATGCCCAATTTAATCAGTCTTGCCCGTACAATATTGCGGCTTACGCCTAATAATTTGGCTGTTTGGGCGGCATTGTTATGGCAATAGTTATAAGCCGCTTTGATGATGGACTCTTCCAGATGACCATACAAATCTTCCCGTCCGTCTTCAAAAAAGTGATACAGTGCCTCATTCAAATGATCATCGATACTCGCACCATTACCAGCACTATAATCCTCCCGTGGCCTTTGTAATTGGATGCTGGATAACTGCAAATCTTCGCTACGCACCAGATTATTTTTGCAGATCAGCAGGGCATGATGAATCACATTCTCTAGCTCGCGGATATTGCCCGGCCAAGAATGCTTCAATAATTTCTTTTTGGCCTCCTCATCCAGCTTAATTTCGCTGTAGCCTAACCGGCGCCGGTATTCAGAAATAAAAAAATTCGCCAAAGGCAGAATATCGCCCGGGCGATTCCTTAAATTGGGTAGTTCAATATGGGCCACCCGTAAGCGATAAAACAAATCCTCGCGGAAATGCCCCGCCAACACCGCCTCTTCCAGCCTAACGTTAGTGGCTGCCACCAGCCTGACATCAATAGGAATCGGCTTTCTGGACCCTAGCCTGACCACTTCACGCTCCTGCAAAACGCGCAGCAGTTTCACCTGGATGCTTAACGGCAAATCACCAATTTCATCCAGAAACAGCGTGCCAGTATTGGCTGCTTCAAACCAACCGACTTTGGTCGAAAAAGCCCCTGTGAACGCCCCTTTTTCATGCCCGAACAATTCGCTTTCCACCAGGCTTTCTGAAAATGCCCCGCAGTTGACCGCGACAAAAGGCTTGTCTTTGCGGTGGCTCAGCTCATGCACATAGCGGGCGATAAGCTCCTTGCCAGTGCCGGTCTCACCAATCACCAGCACATTGGCATCACTGGGGGCAATCAATTTGATCCGGTTCAGCAGTGCCAACGATACAGGGTCTTCAAATACTTGGGCAGTACCTCTGATGGAAGTCGTCAGCTCATGGGAATTGGGCAGTGACAGCAAATTTGCCTGCTTCTCTATCCGTGCCGGTTCAGTTTTTTGCTCAGGCTTCTGTTCAGGCTGATAGTCAAAAAAATGCTTAGCCGAATTATTTATGAATAAAACGTCGGGTTTGGGTAAGACTTGTTCAGTGCCCATTCTCCTAGCTCCTTAATTTTGTAATCCAAAGGGTCATGTAAGGTATGTGTTCTTAAATTCCGCCAATGCCGGTCCAGCCGTAAACCACCATGAGTTGACCTGGAACCCATCACAGCGAACATATTGTTGGTAATGTCCAAACCGGTCTTGGTGGCCTGCACTTTGGCAATACTGATTGCAATAGCCACATCCCCCCGCTCAGCCTCGGTAAGTCGGGACTGTTTTTCCCAAGCGCTGTCCAGTTTGACGGCGGCAACATCACACAGCACACGGGTGCTTTCTAAGCCAACCAAAAAATTGCCGTAGTGGTTAAGGACATACGGGTCATGCTGGGACGAAGCCAGATTAGCGGCATGCCAAGGCCGGGATTCATGCAAGGTATAATGTCGCGCATCCTGAAAAGCCCCCTCGGCGATGCCTAAATAAATATTGGTCAATACCAATTGCGCCACCAAAGGTCGCAAACAAGAAAAGGGGGTGCTTAAAGGGCCGGGTTCCAATAACACTTCATTGGTTTCCACTCGGACTTTTTCGAAATTGACACTGCCGCTATCAGTCTGGCGCTGGCCTATATTGTCCCAGTCTTGGCATACCGTTATACCCGTCCTACCAGTGGGTATGGCGGCAATCAGCAATTGCCCGTCCGAATTAGACTTGGCCGACACAATCAGCATCTCAGAATCGGTAGCACCCGAACAAAAGCTTTTTTGGCCTGAAAATTCGTACCAACCGGGGTAAGACTTAGCTAGGCATCTGTCGTCCAGCGGATTTAAGGCATTACCCCAAAACCAATTGAGTTGGGCGGTCAGCCTGAACCAGCGTTCCCATTGCTCAGGCTTGGAAAACAGCCGCACGGTGGCCAGCATTAACTGCTGAAACCCGAAAACATGCGCAATTGAGCTATCGGCTTTGGCGATTTCCCTAATGCATTGCATAGTCAGCAGCCAATCTGCGCCCAGACCACCATATTCCACAGGAATGATTAAGCCCAATAAGCCGCTGCTACGGATTTCATCCCGTTCCAGCTTAGGCGTGCCACCCAAAAAGTCCCTTTCTGCCGCCGTCAGCGCAAATTGTCCCGCCAGATTTTTAGCAATATCCAGCGGGCTTTCAACAGCATTGTCTGTAAAGGTGTTATCAAGGCTAAAAATATTACTGTTCACCGCAATTTCCAGTTGTGGGCATGTTTTATTAATAGCATATAGTGTGCCATTTTTTTAAATCTGATTGAAATGGCATGCTTTGGTGACCTAAAACAAGCTCTGTATGGGTGTTCCATTGCCTGCCATAGGCCGGCCCATCGAATGGGGCTACCGCCAGACAAGCCAACGCAAATGCCAGATCGCATGATTAACGGTCAGCACAACAACACCTGCTGATTATGCAGCAACACTTTGGCGACAGCGAAAGCAAAAGCCGCTGATCATCCGATAGACAGATTTTATTAACGTCAACACCCTCCATAGTCCTATCAAAATGCCGCTATAGCAGCAGGTTCAGCGCAATGCCGCTGCAAAGCCAGCAGCGTTTGGTGACAAAACCGTTGGAACAGCCATTTTCCTATAGCCAAATGCTGGCATGTTCTTTGCAATCAAAGAAATAAACTGTAACTGTAATTGTTTTTCTCATAGGTATTAATATGGAAATATTTTGGTTTCTGCCCACGCATGGGGATAACCGCTATTTGGGCACCGATGTCGGTGTCAGGCCGGTGACCCATTCCTATCTTAAACAAATCGCACAGGCGGCTGATAACTTGGGCTTTAAAGGTGTTTTAGTGCCTTCAGGACGCGCCTGCGAAGACCCGTGGGTTACTGCGGCGTCACTGATTAACCAGACTAAACAACTAAAGTTTCTGGTGGCGTTGCGCCCAGGATTCACTTCACCCACCGTTTCCGCCCGCATGGCCTCCACACTAGACCGGATTTCCGGTGGCAGGCTATTGATTAATGTTGTCGCCGGTGGTGATCCTGCCGAACAACAGGCCGATGGCAGTTTTTTGCAACACGACCAACGCTATGCCGAAGCCGGAGAATTTTTAACCGTCTGGAAAGCCGTACTAGAAGGCGAGACAGTGGATTTTGATGGCGAGTTCATTAAGGTAAAAGCAGCCAACCTACCATCGGGCAGCTTCCAGAAACCTTATCCGCCGTTGTTCATCGGTGGTTCTTCCGATGCCGCCATAACGCTAAGCGCACAACATATCGATGTGTATTTAAGCTGGGGTGAAACACCCTCCGCAGTGGCGGAAAAAATAAGTCGGGTACGCGCCGAAGCAACCAAACTGGGCCGCAGTGTAAAATTTGGCATCCGTTTGCACGTCATTGTCAGAGAAACCAGTGCTGAAGCCTGGGCCGCTGCTGATGGGCTAATCTCACATGTCACCGACCAGACCATAGCCGCCGCCCAAGCCGCAATCGCCGGTTTTGAATCGGTGGGCCAGCAAAAGATGACCGAATTGCATGGCGGCAAGCGCGATAATCTGGAGGTTGCACCCAACTTATGGGCTGGTATCGGGCTGGTGAGAGGGGGCGCGGGTACGGCTTTGGTTGGCAATCCGCAAGAAGTGGCCGACAGAATCCTAGAATATGGCAATTTAGGCATTGATTACTTTATCTTTTCCGGTTATCCGCATCTGGAAGAAGCCTATCGGGTTGCCGAGCTACTGTTTCCATTGTTGCCGATAGAGCTACCACAGGTTTCAGAAGTCGGTATACAAACCAATCTGACCGGGCCGTTTGGTGCGGGCAAAACAGTACAGCCGCAGCCAGAGGCTGCCATAAGGATTTGATCATGACATTAGTAGGCGAAAACGGAACGACCAACCCGGCATTAACCGCTGAATTGCTCAAGCAAGTCGAACAGTTAACGGCCTATTTTTACGACACTGCCGCAGAACGTGACCTTAAGGGCGGCACACCGCTGGAACAAAGACAAGCCATCCGTAGCACCGAGTTGCTAAAACTTTTGATTCCCAAAAACTTAGGTGGTCTAGGGGTTAGTTGGGCAGGCATTTATCAGATTATCCGCAGCTTTGCCCGTGCCGATAGCTCCTTAGCCCATGTATTTGGCTTTCAATTTTTAATGTTGGCTTCAGTGCGCTTATATGGCACAGCTGAACAATGGCAAGCGCTATTTAAAGAAACCGCCCAACAAAACCTATGGTGGGGCAATGCCCTTAATCCACTGGACACCCGGACAACTGCCACAAGCACAGGCCAGCATAGGGTTTTCAACGGCTTTAAAAGCTTTTGCTCAGGAGCCACTGACTCTGATCGCCTGATAGTGTCAGCGATAGCTACCGAAAACCAACAATTTATCGTTGCCGCCGTGCCAACCCAGCGTACCGGCATCCATATCAATGATGATTGGGACAATATGGGGCAACGCCAAACCGACAGCGGCAGCGTCGAATTCCGCAATCTTCAGGTCGAAGAAAGCGAATTGCTCATTAACCCGGGCCCCCTAAGCTCGCCGTTTTCCAGCCTTAGGTCGCTAGTCGCGCAACTGATTTTCACCAATATTTATCTGGGCATCACCGAGGGTGCATTGCAGGAAGCGGTCAAATACACGCAAAGCAATTCCCGCCTATGGTCAGGCTCATTGGCTAAAAATATAGCGGAAGACCCCTTCACCCTTTTGCACTATGGCGAATTCTGGTCGAGTATTGATGCCGCCAGGGCATTAGCTGATAGAGCGGCGGCACTATTGGACAGTGCTTGGCAAAAAGAATTGCGGTTGACCGAAGCTGAACGCGCCGAAGTGGCCCTAGCAGTATTTTCCGCCAAGGTTAATAGCACTAAAGCCGGTCTGGATGTCACCTCGCGGATATTCGAGGTATCGGGTGCGCGGGCCACAACGGCAAAATTACGTATGGACCGCTTCTGGAGAAATTTGCGCGTTTATACCCTGCACGATCCGGTCGATTATAAGTTAAAAGACTTGGGTGATTGGGCTTTGAATGGCAATTATCCGACTCCCAGCTTTTACAGCTAATCCATGAAATAGATAAAAAAGAAATAGAGAAAAAACATGCCAAAAATAATTGATATGAGAAACCGCCCCGCCTTCCTGCACGACTTTTTCGGAGCCAATCCAGGCACCGCAGGTTATGCCACCGCTAAATGGCTAAACCAACGGGTCGGTTCAAAAGATACCGAACACTTTACCCGTTCTTATACGCTGGGCGGGTATCTGGCTGAAATCGAACGGGCAGGCATTGATAAAGCCGTGGTGGTTGGCAGAGAGACCCCCAGCCTCACCATCGATAACGATACCATTGCCGATTTGGTTGGCAAAAGTGCCAAATTCACCGGTATTGGCTCCGTAGACATCCAAGCCAGCGGCGAGCCAACGGCATTGGCAGAAATTGAACGGGCTATCCAGCAACTCGGCTTCAAAGCCATCAATATCGAACCGGGATTTGGAGAGCCGGCCTTACAGGCTGATGATCCAGTATTTTTCCCCGTCTATGAAGCCTGTATCCATTTTGATGTGCCAGTCTGTTTAATGAGTGGGCCCACCACGCCAGATTTTGACTATGCCCATCCCAATGCGGTGGCGAGAGTGGCCAGAAAATATCCATCCTTAAATATTATTTGTTTTCATGGCTATTACCCGTTTGTCAATGAAATCATTGGGGCGGCATTCCGCTATGACAATATTTATCTAGTGCCGGACATGTATCTTTTCCAACCCGGCTCGCAACTCTATGTAGAAGCCGCCAACAGCTTTCTAGGCGAGCAATTCCTGTTCGGTTCATCTTATCCCTTTCGTGACATGAAGCAGACCGTCGATGATTTTGCCGCACTGGGTTTCCATGAAGCGCTATTGGATCAGTTATTTTATAAAACCGCCGCGCGGCTGTTGAAGATACCCGCCTAAATAAGCAAAAGCCATTACACCACCCAAACACAGGCTTCGACTACGCCCAGCCAACGTGCCTCTATTAAGTTCTAAAAAGCATTACCCTACGTTCCCTGAGCGAAGTCGAAGGGAACACCCAGCCTTGCCCACCGCAATCGCTTAAACAAGCCACATAAATTACTGGCTGAGTAACCTCAGTTATTAATAACAAGCTCAATTGATTACCCTCAAATCATTACAATAATTTTTAAATAAACCTTGGCATTTTATCGGTCGCCTATTTTACCGCTAAATATCATTATCAGAAATGCTGCCAGTGCAGCGATGCATCAGCAACCTGCCAATTATTCAACATCATAAAATAACAGTATATATATAACCAATTGAAATATAAATTAAAATAAATTGGCACAATAACTGCAATTAATACTATAAATAATATCTTAATCGATAACTAATCAACCAACCCAATGATAACCTGGAGCTATTATGAGCAATAAACTGAAAATAACCGCAGTGTCAGGCGGTGCCGGCAAACCATCAAGAACATCGGCACTACTTGAAGAAATAACCCACCGTATTAACCAAGCCACGCCTATCGACTTGCACTTAATCGAACTAAGCCAAATCAGCGCGCAATTGGGGGCCACCTCCATCCGTACTGAGCTGCCCGAAGCCATCCAAGCCGACCTTGCCGCCATAGAATCAGCCGATGCCCTAGTGGTGGCCACTCCCGTCTATCGGGCAACTTATACCGGCATTTTTAAGCATCTGTTCGACTTGGTTGACCAGAACGCCTTGCTGGATGTGCCGGTGCTGTTAACTGCAACCGGTGGCAGTGATAGACATGCATTGATTATTGACCACCAGTTGCGCCCCTTGTTCAGTTTTTTTCAGGCATTGACCTTGCCTGTTGGTGTGTACGCAACCGAAGCCGAATTTGTTGACTACAAACTTGCCAGCAAAAGCTTGGATGAGCGCATTGACCTAGCTGTTAGTAGGGCGTTGCCGTTTCTAAAGTTTCGGCAATAAATGATGTTCACAATTTTCGTCTTAAAACCCCGTTAACTTTACTGAGAGATTAATTATGAGTTCAGAAAAAATAAAATTCGCCTATTGGGTGCCTAATGTCAGCGGCGGGCTGATTGTCAGTAATATCGAGCAACGCACCAGCTATGACTTTGACTATAACCGCAAGTTAGCGCAAATTGCCGAGCAGAGCGGTTTTGAATACGCGCTCAGCCAAATCCGCTTCACTGCCGGTTATGGCGCGGAATATCAGCATGAATCGGTGTCATTTTCCCATGCCTTGCTAGCGGCCACTACTAAGCTAAGAGTGATTGCCGCTATCTTGCCAGGGCCATGGGATCCAGTAGTGGTTGCCAAGCAATTAACCACCATTGACATTTTAACGGGCGGGCGCATTGCCGTGAATGTGGTTTCCGGTTGGTTCAAGGGCGAATTTCAAGCCATCGGACAGCCTTGGTTGGAGCATGACGAGCGTTATCGCCGGTCTGAAGAGTTTATAGACGTGCTGAAAGGTATTTGGACCACTGATAATTTTAGCTATAGCGGCGATTTTTACCGTTTCCATAACTTCACCTTAAAACCCAAGCCATTGCAACAACCGCATCCTGAAGTATTTCAGGGCGGCAGTTCGCGCGCAGCTAGGGATATGGCATCCAGAGTATCCAATTGGTATTTCACTAACGGCAACACCGTGGACGGCATTAAAGCGCAAATTGACGACATCAAAAGCAAAGCCGCCGTGCATAACCATAAAGTCAAAATTGGCGTCAATGCCTTCATTATAGCCCGCGACACCGAAGCAGAAGCCAAGGCCGTGTTGGCGGAAATTATCGAAAAAGCGAACCCTGAGGCGGTCAATGCTTTCGGTCACGAGGTAAAACAGGCGGGAGCTGCCAGTCCGGAAGGTGAGGGCAATTGGGCAAAATCCACGTTTGAAGATTTGGTGCAATACAACGATGGCTTCAAAACCAATCTTATCGGCACACCACAACAGATTGCCGAGCGCATTGTGGCACTAAAGGCAATTGGCGTTGATTTGATATTGTCCGGTTTTCTGCATTTCCAAGAAGAAGTGGCCTATTTCGGTGAAAAAGTTCTGCCGTTGGTGCGCGAATTGGAAGCACAGCAAACCGCATTACCGGCCTGATAGCCTATTTTACCGCAGAGTCATGTCATGAGCGCAGATACCTTACCGGAATGGTTAAATTTTCAGGCCAGCCACCGTCCGACCCAGATTGCCATCCGGCATAAACGGTTGGGTGTTTGGCAGGAAAAAACCTGGCAGATGATACAGCATGAAACCCTACAACTGGTCTCGGCCCTGCAGGCTCGTGGTTTTGCCAGAGGTGACACGTTGTACCTGTTTTCCAATCCAAGGCCAGAAGCGTTACTGTTGTCACTGGCAGCGCATTGGTTGGGAGGCGTATCTGCACCATTGGACAGCGACAGTCATGATGCTGACTTTCTGGTTTTGTTGCAGCAGTTGCAACCGGCATTTGTGTTTGCAGAAGGGCAGCACCAAGTTGATTTTCTGCAACAACAAGGACTAGGGCAAACCCTGATCATCTATGCCGATGCCCGTGGGCTAGCGGGTTATCAGCAAGGCATTTTGCAGCCCTATGCCGGATTCATCAACCCCAACAACAACCATTTTTATCAGCCACCCGTTAGTGGAGCGGCTAACGATGCCTTTGTGTTTTTCCGTCTCAATCCGCAACAACGGATTGAAAGAAAGAAATTGAGCCACAAAAAATTGTTGACCCAAGGACGCTTGCTTATCGAATTGGAAGCCTTGACCGAACAAGAGGAAGCACTGGCGGCCCGCGCTTTTGCCGCTAGCGGACATCTGAAATATTTGCTGGCCCCTTGGTTGCAAGCAGGTTTCAAACTCAATTTTCCTGAAAACATCAACACCCGCGACAGTGACCGGCGCGAATTGGGGCCGACCTTGGTGGCTGGCACTAGCTTGACTTACCAACGCTTGGAGTCCTTGGTGAAATCTCGCCTGCCTTTGGCAGGAACCTGGCGCCGGGCCTTATTGGACTGGTCGTTAGCCACCTCGGCAAAATCCTCGCCGCTACGGAGAGCGTTGGCCTATAGCCTAATGATAAGGCCATTACAAGATGTCATCGGCTTAAGCCGTACCCGTGTGCCGCTGCTGGTCGGCGAGGCTTTGCCTGAGCCATCCGCACAATTCTTTCTGTCTATAGGTATCAACATCAGAAATTGGCCGGATGCCCCCGCTTGGGAAACAGAGGGCATTAACGCGCCCGCCGGGCATAACGGCCAAAGTTTTAACCCAAACCTTTCAGTTACGCAGGGAATCAGCTAATGAACACAACGCAGCCATTGCCCCCCCCTTTGTTGCAGCTGGAACACATCTCATTGTCTTTCAAAGCCGTCAAAGCCATCACTAATATCAGCTTTGCCGTGCAGCCCGGCGAAATTTGCGCATTGATTGGCCCTAATGGTGCGGGTAAAAGTTCATTACTCAATGTTATCAACGGTGTGTACCGACCGGATGAAGGGGCTATCAGCTATAACGGCGAAACACTGCACATCATGCAACCCCAGCACGCCGCCGAACGGGGTATTGCCCGCACCTTCCAAAACATTGCCTTGTTCAAGGGCATGACCGTGTTGGATAACGTGCTGACCGGCCGCAACCTGCATGTGCACAGTAGCTGGCTGGAGCAAGTGTTCAATCTGGGTCGGGCACCACAGGAAGCCGTGCGGCAAAGAAAAAAAGCAGAAGAAATTATTGATTTTCTGGATATTCAACCGTGGCGCAACAGCGTGGTCGGCAATTTGCCATACGGCTTGCAAAAACGTGTGGAACTGGGCCGTGCATTGGCGGCTGAACCCAAGCTGTTGCTGCTTGATGAACCAATGGCAGGCATGAACGCCGAGGAAAAACAAGAAATGAGCCGCTTTATCCTCGCGACGCAACGCGAGTTTACCACCACCATTGTGTTGATCGAGCATGATATTGGTGTGGTGATGACGCTATCCAATCATGTCGTCGTGCTGGATTACGGCAAAAAAATTGGTGATGGCAAGCCAGAAGAGGTGCGCCAAAACCCGCAAGTCATTGCCGCTTATTTGGGCACCAAACATTAACCGGAGCAACCACCATGAGTTTTTTCTTTGAAGTTTTAGTCGGTGGATTACTGGCCGGTGTCATGTACTCCTTGGTCGCCATTGGCTTCGTACTGATCTACAAAGCGTCTGGCGTCTTTAATTTTGCCCAAGGCTCCATGGTGCTGTTTTCCGCACTCACCTTTGTCAGTTTGTTAGAACGTGGCTACCCATTCTGGTTGGCATTTTTGTTGTCGCTGCTGATTATGCTGGTGTTAGCCTGGGCCATAGAACGCTGGGTATTGCGTAAGCTGGTCAACCGCTCGCCCATCACTCTGTTTATGGCAACGCTGGGGCTGAGCTACATCATTGAAGGATTGGCACAATCGCTCTGGGGAGCCCAAGTGCACGGCCTTGATTTGGGCATCAATGATGAACCTTTTGAAGTGTTTGGCTTGCTGCTGTCGCAATTCGACCTGTTTGCCTCTGCAGTGGCGGGTACTTTAGTCATTATCCTGTCGATATTTTTTAACAAAACCCGCACTGGCATAGCCCTTAGGGCTGTAGCAGACGACCCATTGGCAGCGTTAGCCGTAGGCATCAATTTACAACGGCTCTGGCTCATTGTCTGGGCGGTGGCCGGTTTTGTCGGCTTAGTGGCCGGCTTGCTATGGGGTGCCCGTTTGGGTGTGCAATTTTCGCTGTCGCTGGTGGTGCTAAAAGCCTTACCGGTTTTAATTATCGGCGGATTCACCTCCATTACGGGCTGCATTGTCGGTGGTTTGATTATCGGGGCATCGGAAAAACTCGCAGAAATATTCATAGGGCCTTACCTGGGTGGCGGCATTGAAAATTGGTTTCCTTACGTCTTGGCTATGCTGTTCCTGCTGGTCAGACCGGCTGGTTTATTCGGCGAACGTCAAATAGAACGTGTTTAAAGGAGAACGTCATGTTATATCGGGAAGCGGGACAATTCATCAGCCATTATCGGGCAGACCAACGCCTTTTTCGGCTACGTCAGGACAGGATAGGGTTCTATCTGCTGTTGGCATCAGCTTTTGTGTTAGTGCCGTATTGCGGCAATGATTATTGGTTTAGTGCCATTCTAATCCCTTTTCTGGTGTTGTCCTTAGCAGGTATGGGGCTTAATTTCCTCACTGGCTACGCAGGACAGTTGTCGCTAGGTTCAGCGGCCTTCATGGCGGTGGGGGCATTTTCAGCCTATAACTTTAATTTGCGGGTGGAAGGCTTGCCTTTTTTGCTCAGCATCTTGTTGGGTGGTGTGGTCGCCGGATTGACCGGCGTTATTTTTGGACTACCCAGTTTAAAAATCAAAGGCTTTTATGTACTGGTCTCAACCTTGGCAGCACAATTTTTCGTGCAATGGGTGTTCACCAACTTTGCTTGGTTTTCCAATGACAGCTCATCAGGCGTGATCACCGCCCCACCGTTGCAAGTTTTCGGCCTGGATCTCAGTTCGCCTGCCGGACGCTATCTGTTGACTTTGACCATTGTGACCGCACTGGGTCTGCTGGCAGCCAACATCGTGCGCAGTGAGCTGGGTAGAAACTGGATGGCGGTACGCGACATGGACACCGCCGCCGCAGTGATCGGCATTGCCATACCCAAAACCAAATTGCTGGCTTTTGCCATCAGTTCATTTTACTTGGGCATTGCCGGTTCATTATGGGCCTTCACCTATCTGGGTACGGTTGAGCCGCATGGGTTCGATATTAACCGTTCCTTTCAGATACTGTTCATCATCATTATTGGCGGCATGGGCAGCATCTTGGGCAATTTTTTAGGCGCCGCCTTCATTGTCTTGTTTCCTGTGCTGATGTCCCATATCGCCAACGGTTTATTAGCTGGTGTCATTGATGCCGGGCATTTGGAAAACTTTCAGAAAATCGTGTTCGGGATGTTGATTATCGGATTTCTGATTAAAGAACCCAACGGACTCGCCAGCATTTGGCAGACCTTTAGGCAACAGCTTCGGGTCTGGCCGTTACGCTACTGAAGCTATTAAAAAGCAAGTTTTTTGTTGTAGAAGTTGTTAACTGATGTTTATTAATCTAAGAGGTATTAACTATGAGAAGTAATATAAATAAATGTGCCGGATTATTGCTGGCGCTCGGCTTAACGGTGACAGCCACCACCCACAGCGCCCACGCCGACGGTGAACAATATTTTCCATTGCAAAGTTACCGTATCGGCCCTTATGCAGCCGGTGGCAGTGGCTTTTTCGGCGGGTTTATCGACTACTTGCAATATGTCAACTTAAAAGAGGGTGGTGTCAATAATGTCAAACTGACCTGGAGCGAGTGCGAAACGGAATATGTCGTGGAAAAAGGCGTTGAATGTTACGAGCGTCTCAAACACGGCTTAAATGGTGCGCCTGCTGCAGCCACCAACCCCTTGTCAGTGGGCATTGCCTACGCAACGCTGGATCGTTCAACCGCCGACAAATTGCCGCTGATCACCATAAACCACGGTCGTACTGACTCCACCGACGGCAGCGTATTCCCGTATGCCTTCCCGCTGCAATTAAATCCATACAGCGAAGTGTCCGCCATTATCAATTATATCGG
Source organism: uncultured Methylococcaceae bacterium (assembly GCA_903927955.1). Taxonomy (GTDB): domain Bacteria; phylum Pseudomonadota; class Gammaproteobacteria; order Methylococcales; family Methylomonadaceae; genus Methylovulum. The sequence continues at coordinate 21,343 of CAIYOW010000024.1, forward strand.
CACAGAATCTGGTGGGCTGGAAAAACTCAAAGGCAAAAAAATTGTCGCCTTATTCCACGGCTCACCTTATGGTAAAGAAACCAACGGCATTTTGGAGCTGCTGGCGAAAAAATACGGCTTTAAATTAACCCTGCTGGAAGTGCCACATCCCGGCAACGAACAACAATCGCAATGGTTGAACATTCGCCGCATCAAACCGGATTGGGTTATTTTACGCGGCTGGGGGGTTATGAATCCGGTGGCTTTAAAAACCGCTCAGAAAACCGGCTTTCCCGCTGACCATATCATCGGCAATATTTGGAGCAATTCGGAAGACGATGCCGCGCCCGCCGGTAATGCCGCCAAGGGCTTCATTTCCATCACCACCCACCCATCCGGCACCAATTTTCCAGTCTTACAAGATATTGACAAATATGTGATAAAAGCCAATAAGGGCAATCTGGAAGATGCCAAACGTTTCGGCACGGTTTATTACAACCTCGGCGTGGTCAACGGCATATTGAACGTGGAAGCAGTACGGGTGGCGCAAGAAAAATACGGCAAACGTCCACTAACCGGCGAAGAAGTCCGCTGGGGCTTTGAAAATATCAAGCTGGATGATAAACGACTGGCAGAATTGGGGGCTTTAGGGCTGGTGCAACCGCTTAGACTGACTTGCTCAGACCATGAAGGCGGCGGCGCAGTGCGCTTCCAACAATGGGATGGCAGCAAATGGAATGTGATCTCCGATTGGGTACAAGCAGACCGTGCCTTGTTGCGCCCGATCATTGAAGAGTCTTCCCATAAATACGCCAAAGAAAAAGGCATCACGCCGCGCGATTGTTCCAAGGAATCATAACCCTCTTAACCTCACTGCACAGGTGCGGGGCGGATACCCTGTGCCTGTGCAGCATCATCCAGCAGCGTATCAAGGGAGCGCAAAAGCCCAAGGAGTTCGACGTGTCAGCCACACCGCTATTAAGCATCAAAAATATCGAAGTCATTTATGAGCAAGTCATTCTGGCTGTCAAGCATATCTCGCTGGAAGTGACCGCCAACAGCATAGTCTCGCTGCTGGGGGCCAACGGTTCGGGCAAAAGCACCACGCTTAAAGCCATTTCCGGTTTGGTACATGCCCAGCGCGGCGAAATAGCCGATGGGCACATTGAATATTTGGGCGAAGTGGTCAACCACAGCGCACCGCACCGGTTGGTCAAACAAGGCTTGGTACAGGTATTGGAAGGCCGTCATTGTTTCCCGCACCTGTCAGTCGAAGAAAATTTGCTGACCGGCGGTTACATACATCGTCCATCCAAAGCCAGACTGAACGCACAGCTTGATAATATTTATAGCTATTTCCCTAGGCTAAAAAAAATCCGCAAAAGCTTGGCAGGTTACACCTCCGGCGGCGAACAGCAAATGGTGGCTATAGGCCGCGCCCTAATGAGCGACCCAAAACTGGTGCTGCTTGATGAACCTTCTATGGGCTTAGCACCGCAAATAGTTGAAGAAATATTTGAAATCATCAAAAATCTAAGGGATAACCACGGTGTCAGTTTTTTGGTTGCCGAACAAAATGCCGCCGTGGCACTCAGATATACCGATTATGCCTATGTGCTTGAAAACGGCAGAATCAGTGATGAAGGCACTGCCCAAAAAATCAACCAATCCGGTGAACTGCTGGCCTCTTATTTGGGTAGGTGAACAGCAGGGCAGGGTGGAACAACTGTCCGTTTTCAGCCGTCATGGGTGGGCAGTTCGATAGGCATTGCGAACCTGAATGACCGCTTCGAGCAATTGCTGGCGCATCCACGTATCGGATTGCTGTTTTCTGGCTAAAACCAAATCCAGAGCTTCTTTCATCACGATATGTAATTCTTCATCGGTAGGTTCAGTTTCCGGTGTCATTAAATCACGCTTATTAGATTGGTTTATCATGTTGTTTGCCCTAGTTATCACGCCTAGCTTGTTTTAAGTCAGCGGTTAAGTTGGTAAAAACCGAACCAAGTCAGAATTAATGATTTTTCTTCAGTCGGTTGGATACCTTGCAACGGTATAGAGCAATTGCAACAGCGTATTGTGTGGCATGGGCCACCTCCCTAACTCTCCAAAAACCCCGAAGCATCCTGCTCAATATTGCCCGCATGCAAACCGCATTCTTTTTTAGTTTCGTCTTCCCACCACCACCGCCCTGAGCGTTCATGCTGGTTAGGTAAAATGGCACGGGTGCAAGGTTCGCAGCCTATGCTGATAAAACCTTGGCGGTGCAGTGCGTTGAAAGGCACTTGATAGGCTTCTATGTAATCCCAAACTTGTGCCGATGTCCAGTTAAGCAGGGGGTTGAATTTAACCAGAGTATGGCCTTCGGTGGAGAAGCTGTTGTCGATTTGCACCTCAGGGATGGCTTGCCGTGTTTCCACGCTTTGGTCCCTGCGCTGTCCGGTGATCCACGCATCTAAACTGGCGACCCGTCGTGCCAAGGCATCCACTTTGCGGATACCACAACATTCGTGATGCCCATCTTCATAAAAACTGAACAAGCCTTTACGCTTGACAAAGGCATCCAATACATTGGTGTCTGGTGATAACAGTTCGATGTCAATTTGGTAATGTTTCCTGACCTGTTCAATGAACCGATAGGTTTCTGGGTGCAGCCGTCCGGTGTCCAGTGAAAACACTTGGATGTCTTTGCGGATAGCCACTGCCATATCAATCAGCACCACATCTTCCGCGCCACTAAAAGAAATGGCGATGTTGTCGTAAAGTTCCAAGGCTTTTTTTAGGATAGCCCTAGGTTTTTTTTGATTCAGCTCAATTTGTAATTGTTGTATGTCAATCGGGGTCATGATGTTTACAACCTATTTGTGAGAAGTATCGGTTCAAGAATTCTTGGAAAGGCAGCTGGGGGGCTGCTTCTATTTCTTGTTGTTTGGTATGGGATTGCCGAGCCATGTCAAGCATCTGTTGGTGGGTCGCGTTATCCAACTGGCGGCCCGCAAAGTAGGCTTGATGCTGGCGGGATTGGTTAATGCCAAACGCGGCGAACGGTATTTTTTCTTTACCCAAAATTTGTAGCATTTGTGCCGAAGCGGTCAGGTCAGGATTATTGGCGACCGCCTGTTGTTCCTGCAATGCCTGGCTATAAGGCCGGTCGGGGTTGTTGTGGTCGAGTATGGCGCAAACCGGTTGCATGGATTCAACAATTTCATTCGCCCAATCTTGCAAAGGGATTTTTTGGTCATTTTTTTCTAGCATCAGCCCCGGCATCCTGCCTGAATTGGCGACTGCCAGTTGGTTGTTGTTGAAGGTTTCCCTATCCGTGTCCAGCACGGCAGGGCTATCAGTTAACAGGCAGGTCAGCAATAAAGCTTCGATAAAGCGGGCGGTGTTTTCATCGATGCCGATGGGGTTGAACACATCCAAATCCAGCGAGCGCATTTCAACATAGCGGACACCACGGCGTTTAAGCGCCAAGGTGGGTTTCTCGCAGGATTCGGCAATTTGTTTGGGGCGGATGGTGCTGTAAAATTCGTTTTCTATTTGCAAAATGTTGCCATTGAGCTGCTGGTATTCACCATCGACCAACACACCCAATTGTTCATACTCAGGGTAGGGTGTGCTAATGGCTGCCGTTAAGGTATCTACATAACCCTCAATGGAGTTGTAATCAATCTTCAGGTTTGCTTGGTTTTTGCTTTTATAGCCAATGTCGCTCATGCGTAATGAGGTGGCATAAGGGTGGTATACCGTGGCGGAGTCGAATTCTGCAAATTGCGCCATCAACGATGGGCGGCTTTTGAAGAAGTTCTTACAAATGGCGGGGGATGCGCCGAACAGATACAAAATAATCCAGCCAATACGCTGAAAATTGCGGATCAGGCCAAAATACGCTTGGGAGGTGAATGCGCCAAGCTCAAGCGGGCTGCTTTCTTGCTTGAGCAACACGGCCCACAAGGCTTCCGGCACTGAATAATTAAAATGGATACCAGCAATAGCCTGCATGGTGCGCCCATAACGATGCCACAAGCCTTGCCGATAGACATTTTTCATCCGCCCGACATTGGAGCTGCCGTATTCGGCAATCCTAATGCTTTCATCACCGTCGATGCCACAAGGCATAGAGGTGGCCAGCAGCATCTCAGAGCCTAATTGGCTATAGACAAATTGGTGGATATTGTCCAAATACGCCAAGGTATCGTTAATATCGGCAAACGGCGGGGTGATCAGTTCAATCAGCGCTTCGGAATAGTCCGTGGTGATATAGGCATGGGTCAGCGCAGCACCCAATGCGGCGGGGTGCTGGGTTTGGGCAATTTTGCCATTGCTGGCAATGCGTAGGCTTTCTTTTTCTATGCCCTTAAGGCCGCCGCACAGTAGCGCGGATTGGTCACTGTCGAGCAGGCGCTGCAAGCGCCGGGAAGGGTTGTTGCAATGGTTCATAAGATAAATTGGGTTACGCTGCCAATGGAGTGTGCCCGTCCGCTTGAACCATAAAGCTTATCACCCAAGGTAGAAGTGCCTGCTCCGCAGTCATGTATAATCGCACCATTATAATGGCTTTGACAGATAGATGAAATATTAACGTGGTCGCTGACAACAGTACGGAAAACAGCCAGCCCTTAGCCATCCTCAAATCCGTTTTTGGCTATGACAGTTTTAGGGGGCAGCAAGCGCAAGTCATCCAGCAAATCTATAGCGGTGGTGATGCTTTGGTGCTGATGCCTACCGGGGCTGGCAAATCTTTGTGTTATCAAGTGCCAGCTTTGCTCAGGCCGGGCGTTGGCGTGGTCATCTCGCCACTGATTGCCTTGATGCAAGACCAAGTCAACGCCTTGTTGCAACTGGGCGTTAAGGCTGCTTTTTTAAATTCCACCTTGTCTTTGCCGCAAGTGCGCGCGGTCGAGCAGCAACTGCTGGATCAGCAATTGGATTTGCTGTACATCGCCCCAGAACGGCTGACCTCGGCCCGCACCTTCGAGTTGTTCGCAAAAATCAAGATCGCCTTGTTTGCTATTGACGAGGCCCATTGTGTATCACAATGGGGGCATGATTTCCGCGCCGACTATCTGCAATTGTCGCTATTGCACGAGCGCTACCCCGACATCCCTCGCATTGCCCTGACCGCAACAGCAGACGAAAAAACCCGCCAAGAAATCAGCCTGCGCCTAAACCTACAACACGCGCCGCTGTTCATCAGCAGTTTTGACCGCCCCAATATCCGTTATCAAATCGTTCAAAAACAAAATGCCAAACAGCAGCTTATTGACTTTATCCGTGCCGAGCATGAAGGCGATGCGGGCATAGTTTACTGCCTATCGCGCAAAAAAGTGGATGAGACGGCCCTGTGGTTGCAAAGCAAAGGCATTAACGCTCTGCCCTACCACGCGGGTATGAGCAATGATTTACGCTATAAACACCAGCATCAGTTTTTGATGCAAGAAGGATTGGTCATTGTTGCCACCATTGCTTTCGGTATGGGCATAGACAAACCCAATGTGCGCTTTGTCGCCCACTTGGACTTACCCAAAAGCATCGAAGCCTATTACCAAGAAACCGGTCGGGCCGGACGCGATGGCTTGCCCGCCAATGCGTGGATGGCTTATGGCTTGCAAGACGTGATCACGCTGCGCAAAATGTTGGCGGAATCGGGTGCCGATGATACGCATAAGCGCTTGGAATATCATAAGTTGGATGCCATGCTGGCGTTATGCGAAGAAGTGCATTGCCGTCGCCAAGCACTGTTGCACTATTTTGATGAGCAGCTCGACCAGCCTTGCGGCAATTGCGACACCTGTCTTGATCCGGTGGCTATGTGGGATGGCACGTTAGCGGCACAACAAGCCCTGTCGTGCATTTACCGTACCGGGCAACGTTTTGGCGTGGGCTATCTGGTGGAAGTGTTGCGCGGCAAAGTAACGGAGCGTATCAAACAGTTTGGCCATGATAAGCAATCGACCTATGGCATTGGCAAGCACTTGGATGAGCAGCAATGGTCATCGGTGTTCCGGCAACTGGTGGCACAGCGTTTGGTGGCAGTCAATTTTGAAAGCTACGGGGCCTTGCAGCTGACCGATGCCTGCCGCCCCATCCTGCGCGGCGAACAAACACTGATGTTGCGTAAAGACGCGCCCACGGACAAGCGTGGCACAAAATATGGCGGCAGTTCTGAGCAACGAAAAACCTCAAGCGGCGATCAAGCGGCACTATGGGCGGCCTTGCGGGAAAAGCGCAAAGCCATTGCCGAAGCGCAAGACGTGCCTGCCTATATGATCTTCCCAGACACCACTTTAATGGCCATGTTCGAGGCCCGCCCGAAAACGCTTAAGGCCCTACAAGGGATTTCCGGTATTGGTATCCGTAAGTTGGAGCAATACGGGCAGCAATTTTTGGAAGTCATTCAAGCCTACGATGAAAGCCCCGGCAATTTTTCCGACACTTCAGTCGAATCGGTCAATTTGTTCCGCTTAGGCTATAGCATCCCGCAAATTTGCCAACAGAGAGGGCTTAAAGAGTCGACTATTTATAAGCACTTGGCAGACGGTCTGGAGCAAGGCTTGTTGGTGTTGGCTGAAGTGGTCGGATTGCCAGAAGCGGAAATAACACGGCTGGAAGATGCCCTTTTGCAGTTGGGTGATGGGGCAAACCAAGCCTTAAAACCCGTTTTTGATAGTTTTGAAGGCCAATACAGTTACGAAATAATCCGTTGCGTAAAAGCAGCATTATTGTTTCGTATGGGTTAATAGCGCATTGCCATAAAAAGTCTTATTTTTTAAGGTGGTTAGGGAGTATAAAATCATCAAGGCTTGGTTTGCTGTGCAGTTTCCAAGTTGAGAAAACAACTATTCTGTGTTGTAATGAAAACGTTTTACGTCTTATTGTGCCCCTTGCATTGTATTTTAATGTCGGGGGGCGGGTTTCGCTGCAACTTGTTTGGAGAGCAGGCTTATCAACTATGCGATTTACTATAAAAAAAGGTTTGGATTTACCAATAACAGGGGAGCCAAAGCAGGTTATTGACAACGGCAATGCCGTCCGGTCAGTGGCAGTTTTGGGTATGGATTATGTAGGCATGAAACCTACTATGATGGTTGGCGAGGGGGATAGGGTCAAACTAGGCCAAGTCCTGTTCTCTGACAAAAAAAATGCTGGCGTTATTTTCACCGCACCGGGTGCTGGTGTCGTAAAAGCCATCAACCGAGGCGAAAAACGGGTGTTGCAATCCGTAGTCATCGATCTGGACGGTTCGGACGAAGTGACCTTTGCACAGTACAGCGAAGCTGATTTATCCGCTTTGTCATTTGCACAAATCCAAGAAAACCTCGTGGCATCAGGTCTTTGGACAGCTTTGCGGACACGCCCTTATGGCAAGACACCGGCACTGGACAGCAAAGCCAGCTCAGTGTTTGTAACCGCCATTGACACCAGTCCGCTGACTGCTGACCCAGCCGTCATCATCAAAGAACGCAGCCAAGATTTTATCAACGGCTTGACCGTATTGGCCAAGCTGACCGAAGGCAAAACCTACGTTTGCAAAGCGCTGGGTGCTGATATTAGTGTTGGCAGCGCACCTGTGACAGTGGCAGAGTTTGGTGGTCCGCATCCTGCTGGTTTGCCCAGCACCCACATCCATTTCATTGATCCGGTCAATGCCGAGAAGTTTGTTTGGTATATCGGTTATCAAGCAGTGCTAGCTATTGGTGCTTTGTTCACAACGGGCCGCCTGAATGTGGAACGGGTGGTTGCCTTAGCAGGCCCCACCGCCAAAAACCCTAGGTTGTTGCGCACCCGCATCGGTGCCAATTTGCCTGACTTGGTCGCCGGTGAATTGTCTGATGACACCGAAAACAGAGTCATTTCCGGCTCAGTTTTGTATGGGCATCAAGCCAGTGACTGGGCTGCTTACTTAGGTTACTACAGCAACCAAGTGTCCATTTTGCAAGAAGGCCGCACCCGTGAACTGTTTGGCTGGATTGTGCCAGGCAAAGACAAATATTCGGCGTTGGATGTCTACTTGTCCAGCCGCGACCGCAAGGCCGGCCGCAAATTCCCCTTCACCACCACTAAAAATGGCAGCAATCGCGCCATTGTGCCAGTTGGTGTCTATGAATCCGTCATGCCGATGGATATTTTAGCCACTCCCTTGCTCAAATCATTAGTGATAGGCGACAGCGACCAAGCTCAGTTATTGGGTTGTTTGGAATTGGACGAAGAGGATTTGGCTTTATTCACCTTCGTGGATCCGGGCAAACATGATTTTGGCCCAGTGTTAAGGGCAAATTTAAATAAAATTGAGAAAGAGGGATAAGGTCAATGTCGGCTAGAAAATTTTTAGATAGCATAGAGCCGCATTTTACGAAAGGCGGCAAATTTGAGAAGTATTACGGCCTTTATGAAATGGTCGATACTTTCATCTACACCCCTGCCGACGTGGCGCGGGGCACTACGCATGTGCGTGATGGCAACGACCTGAAACGCACCATGACCTTTGTGGTGATTGCCACCGCATTATGCGTATTTATGGCGATGTACAACACCGGTTACCAAGCCAACTTGGCTATGGAAGCATTGGGCAAGGCCGAAATTGATGGCTGGCGCAATATCCCCATGACGCTGTTCGGCTTCAACCCGATGAATCCGTTGTCTTGTATGGTACACGGCGCGTTGTACTTCTTGCCCATCTATATCGTCACCTTGGCAGTGGGCGGTGTTTGGGAGGTGCTGTTTGCCACCGTGCGTGGCCATGAAGTCAATGAAGGCTTCTTGGTATCATCCATGCTCTATACCCTGATCATGCCGCCCGATATGCCACTTTGGCAAGTCGCTTTAGGCATTTCATTTGGTATTGTCATTGGTAAAGAAGTGTTTGGCGGAACCGGCAAAAACTTCCTGAACCCTGCCTTGACGGGTCGTGCTTTCCTGTATTTTGCTTACCCAGCCTCCATTTCCGGTGATTCGGTGTGGGTTGCCGTTGACGGCTATACCGCAGCAACCCCATTGGGTTTGGCAGCTAACGGCGGACTTGAAGCGGTTTATAACGCCCATTACACTTGGCTGCAAACCTTTTTTGGCTTTGAACCCGGTTGTTTAGGCGAAACCTCCACCTTTGCCATTCTGATTGGCGCGGCTTTCCTGTTATATACCCGTATCGCCTCTTACCGCATCATGGGCGGCGTGTTGGCAGGTATGGTCGCCACATCCTTGCTGTTCAACATCATTGGTAGTGACACCAACCCCATGTTCTCGCTGCCTTGGTATTGGCATTTGACCGTCGGTGGTTTTGCGTTTGGTATGGTCTATATGGCTACAGACCCTGTCAGTGCCGCGATGACCAATTCCGGTCGTTGGGTGTTTGGCGCATTGGTAGGTGCCATGACCGTACTCATCAGGGTGGTCAATCCGGCATTCCCTGAAGGCATCATGTTGGCTATTCTGTTCTCCAATATGTTCGCCCCCACTATCGACTACTTTGTCATTCAGGCCAATATCAGAAGAAGGATAAAACGTCATGCCTAATGCAACAACACAATCAGGGCAAATGGCAAAACTTTGTGCTGCCCTAGAGAAATACGAAAGTTACCGAAAATTTAAGGCTTATGCCGAGAAAATTCTGGCGTTAGGCAATGACAGCCTAGAAAAAACCATAGCCATTGCAGTAGCCTTATGCTTGGTGTGTGCCGTTTTGGTTTCTTTTGCCGCCGTGGCATTAAAACCACTGCAAGTTGAAAACAAAGAACAGGATATGAAAAAAAATATTCTGGATGTGGCTGGTTTGCTGGATGAAGGCAGCAATATCGATGCCGCCTTTGCTGAAAAAATCGAGCCAAAAATTGTTGACTTGGCAACCGGCGAATACGTTGATAGCGTCAATGTAGCCGAATACGACCAACGTAAGGCCGCCAAAGACCCTGCCCAAAGCGTGGCTATCCCTAAAGAGAAAGACATCGCCCACATCCGCATCAAAGCCAAATACGCCAAAGTGTTTTTGGTCAAAGAAGGTGGGGCAATCAAATCCATCATTTTACCGATCAACGGTTATGGATTGTGGTCAACTCTTTATGGCTTCCTGTCTTTAGATGCTGATGGGCAAACCGTACAAAGCATCAACTTCTACGACCAATCCGAAACACCGGGCTTGGGCGGCGAAGTGGTCAACCCCAAATGGCGCGCGTTATGGAAAGGCAAAAAAGTGTATGCCGAAACAGACCAGCCATCTTTGGACAAAGGCCTGATTACCGAAGCCGATAAAGGCGAGCCTGCCTTAAGCCTTATAAAAGGTGTGGTGGACAACAGCAAACCTGGCTCACAATATCAAGTTGACGGTTTGGCGGGTGCAACCCTTACCAGTACCGGTGTAACCAATTTGATCAGATACTGGATGAGTACAGAAGGTTTTGCCCCGTATTTGAATAAAGTAAGAACGGTTAAAGGAGTGAAATCATGAGTGCCGTAATGAATGATGAAACAAAAAAAGTACTTGTCGAACCTTTAGTCAGCAACAACCCAATCACCCTACAAGTATTGGGTATTTGCTCGGCATTGGCGGTTACCTCGCAAATGTCCACATCGCTGATTATGGCTTTGGCTTTGACCTTGGTGACGGCATTTTCCAGTGCCGCCATCAGTGCCATCAGAAACCATATCCCCAGCAGCATCCGTATTATTGTACAGATGACCATTATCGCTTCATTGGTTATCGTGGTTGACCAGATACTGAAAGCGTTTGCTTACGATGTCAGCAAACAATTGTCAGTGTTCGTCGGCCTGATCATCACCAACTGTATCGTAATGGGTCGTGCCGAAGGCTACGCCATGAAAAATCCACCCTTGGAAAGCTTCATGGACGGTATCGGTAACGGCTTGGGTTATAGCCTTATCCTGATCGTGGTGGCTTTCTTCAGGGAAACCTTAGGTTCCGGCAAATTGTTGGGCATCGAAGTGTTCAAGCTCACCAAAGACGGCGGCTGGTACGACCCCAATGGTCTGATGCTGTTGCCACCCAGCGCATTTTTCATTATTGGCTTGATCATCTGGGGTGTCCGTGTCTGGAAACCTGAGCAAGCCGAAAAAGTGGAATTTAAAATTTTGCCGATTGCTCATGGTGAAGGAGGGCATCACTAATGGAAGCGTATATCAGTTTATTTGTTAAAGCCGTTTTCATTGAAAACTTGGCATTATCGTTCTTCTTGGGCATGTGTACCTTTATTGCCGTATCCAAAAAGATTTCCACTGCAATGGGCTTGGGCATTGCCGTTATGGTGGTGCAAGCCATCACCGTGCCTGCCAACAACATTGTTTACCATGCCTTGTTGAAAGAAGACGCGTTGTCTTGGTTGGGCATCACCGGCGTTGACCTAAGCTTTTTGGCACTGCTCAGCTGTATCGGCATGATCGCCGCCTTGGTGCAGATTCTGGAAATGGTGCTGGACAAATTCTTTCCAGCCCTTTATTCAGCCCTGGGCATTTTCTTGCCACTGATCACGGTAAACTGCGCCATTCTCGGCGGCAGCTTGTTCATGATCGAGCGTGACTATAACTTTGGCGAAAGCGTCACCTACGGTGTCGGTAGTGGCTTGGGCTGGGCCTTGGCTATTACCGTTATGGCCGGCGTGCGCGAAAAACTAAAATACAGCGATATACCGGCTGGCTTACAAGGCCTGGGTATCACCTTTATTACTGCGGGTCTGATGTCGCTTGGCTTCATGGCTTTCTCTGGAATCCAACTTTAGGAAGGTATCGTAATGCTGGAAATTTTATTAGGCATTATTATTTTCACGGCTTTCGTGATTGCACTGGTGTTCATGATCATCGGTGCCAAAAGCAAACTGGTTGCTGCGGGCGATGTTGAAATTCTGATCAACCACGAAAAGAAAATACATGTGCCGGTCGGCTCCAAACTGTTAGGTGCGTTGGCCGACAACGGCCTGTTCGTGTCATCAGCCTGTGGTGGTGGTGGTACTTGTGCACAATGCCGTGTAAAAGTGTTTTCGGGTGGCGGTGACATTTTGCCAACAGAAACCTCGCACATCACCAAACGTGAAGCGGCAGAAGGCGAACGTCTTTCTTGCCAGGTCACGGTCAGAAACAACATGTCCATCGAAGTCGAAGACAGTGTTTTTGGTGTCAAAAAATGGGAATGCACCGTTAAGTCCAACCATAACGTGGCAACTTTCATTAAAGAACTGGTGTTGGACTTGCCTGAAGGCGAAGCCATCAACTACCGTGCCGGTGGTTACATCCAAATTGAATGCCCGCCACATGTGATCAACTACAAAGACTTCGACGTGGAAGAGCGCTTCCGTGACGACTGGGACAAATTCAACTTGTGGCGTTATGTCTCCACAGTTAAAGAACCCGCCTTACGCGCATACTCCATGGCTTCTTATCCAGAAGAAAAAGAAATCATGTTGAACGTGCGTATTGCCACACCACCGCCACGCGCACCCGAAAACGTGCCGCCAGGTATTATGTCATCATTCATTTTTAACCTGAAACCAGGCGACAAATGTATCGTGTCCGGTCCTTATGGTGAGTTCTATGCCAAAGAAACCGAAGCGGAAATGGTGTTCATCGGTGGTGGTGCTGGTATGGCGCCCATGCGTTCGCATCTTTTCGACCAGCTACGCCGGTTAAAATCAAAACGCAAAATTACCTTCTGGTACGGTGCCCGTAGCAAACGCGAAATGTTCTATGTGGAAGATTTTGACATGCTGGCGCGGGAAAATGAAAACTTCACATGGCATTGCGCCTTGTCCGACCCATTGCCTGATGACAATTGGGATGGCTACACAGGCTTTATCCATAATGTAGTTTATGAAAACCACCTAAAGAACCATCCAGCCCCTGAAGACTGTGAATTTTACATGTGCGGCCCGCCAATCATGAACACTTCGGTCATCAAAATGCTGTTGGATTTGGGTGTTGAACCTGAAAACATCATGTTGGATGACTTTGGCGGTTAATCTTACCCGCTGTTAGGATTGCCGTTTAAAAACTCCCCTTAGCATTGCTATCGGGAGTTTTTTATTGCCTGATAGATGGCGATAGGGGGGAAGGTTTCGATTTGATGATTTAAATATATGGTAACGGCACTGATAATTTAGTATGATGTAAGATCATGAAAGGGGGCGACATGGCTTCGACGTGGGTAGCAAAACCTTGAGTGCATGCCGAGGACTGTAAATCTCGTAAAATATACAGAAAAAAAGTATTCGCAAACGACGAAAACTACTCAATGGCTATCGCTGCTTAAAACCAGCACCATTCCTTTGACTATCTGTGCTTATGCGGGTAGAGCCTGTTTTATTGGGCGCTCAGAGGTCATTTACATAAGATCGCGCTGAAGTCTGTCCGGTGTGGATGCGCTAAAACCTTACGGAATCGCTGGTGGTTTTCTTGGCCCGACGGGTAGCCATTAGCTAAATCAAAAGCTCGGGATAAGCATGTAGACCTTCAGGCGGAGTGCTTGCGGACGCGGGTTCAATCCCCGCCGCCTCCACCAAACACAGTTCCAGCAACACCCAACACAGTCCAGAAACCCTTGATTATTAAAATAACAAGGGTTTTTTTATGTCCAATATCATCCAACGGCAACCATTGACAACTTGCCAAATGTGGGGGGTATAACTGGGGGTATATCAGTATGCCCCGCGAAGATGGTGAATTCGATCGCATGGATATTCAGCTTAGGGATTTTGGATAATGCCTTATTTGCTGTATACCGATTTAATGATCGCTGCCACCGAATTGGCACATAAGCTGACCGTTGCCATATAATGCCCGCCATTTCCAGCCAGCTCACATGAGCCTAATCAACTCCTGCTTCTAACCATAACAGATTATGACCCACATCACTATGAGACGTTTTCCCGCCGAATGGGAACAGCAAGCCGCTGTTTTAATAGCTTGGCCGCACCACAGCGGCGACTTCAGCAACCGACTGGCAGCGGTCGAGCAATCCTATTGCTTTATTGCCCTGACCATTAGCCGCTACCAACCACTGATTATTGTCTGCAAAGACGACACCCATCAACAACGCATTTTGTCCATAGTGGGCGACAATGCAGCCATTACCTATATCCAAGCGGATGTTAACGATATATGGGTGCGCGACACGGCTTTTATCAGTGTTGAAACCGATGGCAAAGCCGAATTGGTCAACTTTACCTTTAACGGCTGGGGTGAAAAATATCCGCATGATGCCGACAACGCCTTAAACAGCAAGCTTTTGCAAAGCCACCCTTTCCAAGGCTTGCCTAACCGGACTGTTGCTTTTATTTTGGAAGGCGGCAGTGTCGAGAGTGATGGTGCGGGCACAGTGATGACCACCCGGCAATGCTTGCTCAACCCTAACCGTAACAGCCACTTGGATCAAGCAGCTATTGAACAGGCATTGCATCAGTATCTAGGGGCGGAGCGCATCTTTTGGATAGACCAGCCCAATTTGAGCGGTGACGACACAGACGCACACATCGACACACTGGCGCGCTTTTGTTCCGCCAACACAATTGCCTACACCAGTTGCGACGACACCACAGACCCGCACTACGCTAGCCTAAAAAACATGGAAGCGCAATTGCATGCTTTACGCACCGCAGCGGACGAGCCTTACCAACTGGTGCCGTTACCTATGCCCAGACCGATATTTGACGAAGACAAGCGCCAATTACCTGCCAACTACGCCAATTTTCTGCTTATCAATGGTGCAGTGATGGTGCCGGTATATGAAGATGACCATGACGCACTGGCTTTACAGCGTTTGGCGGGCTGTTTTCCTGGCTATGAGATTATCGCCACCCCTTGCCGTCCGCTGGTGCATCAGTATGGCAGCTTGCATTGTATGACAATGCAGTTTCCTGATGGGGTAGGGTTGGTGTTTCGGTAGTTGGGTTGTTTTAGGACTAGGATTGGTTTTCGTTATGACCGAAGCGCCTAGCTGGGCAGGCTGCAAACTTACCGGACTTAACAAAAACTCGCCATTTATAAACAAAATAGAAACAATTCATCTTTTGAAGCTAGTATTGTCAACAAATAAATCCTTATGTATAGTTACATCGTAGTTTGGAGTAACTTTAATTTTTTTAAGAGGATTTATCCATGAACAATTATTACAGAGATATTTTAACCGCCATCGTTTTTTTGATGGGTTTGTTTGGCTTCATTTCCGGTGAATTTATTATTTCATCCACTTTGTTTGCCACGGCAGCCATTGCCAGTAACGTCAACATGAACCGTAAAGAACAAGAAAGCGGCCATGTGACATGCGAGCAATAAAACCAACCCCATCCCTTAACGTCTTTCCAATTGAAAACATCCAGGGTCTGCAACAGACCTTGGATATTTTCTCCATCGGCTAACGCCACACACTGTTAAACGGGCATCGTGGCGTTATCTACGCGATGGTTATTTAGCCTCTTTTTGGGGAGAAAAGCCGTTAAAATGTCTTCATCAAACCATCTAATGTCAAACCACAACTGGGTGCAAAGGTTTTCATAAAAAACAGCACTTCCGGCTGTTGCGATTCGCCAATGGTTAAGGCCAATTGTGCTGCTGCGGTGACAAATTCAGCATTGCCCGCTTTAAGTTCTGCTTGGCACTTCAAGTATGCGGATATTTTATCAGCGGCTTTTATCAGTTGGGCGTGTTCTTCCGGCAGCTTGTCATGCTGGATTAAAACGGCAAAATCTTCGCGTAATGCCGATGGCAACTGGTTAAGCAATTCGCCTTCCGCTTGTGCTTCAATTTGTTTGTAAGCATTACGGATGGCTTCGGAATGGTATTTGATCGGCGTGGGCAAATCGCCGGTGATCACTTCAGTGATATCATGGTATAAAGCGGCTGTCGCCACGGCATTGGCATCCACGTCGCCTTGGTAATAACGGTTTTTAATCAAAGCCAAAGTATGGGCAATCACCGACACTTCCCAACTGTGTTCCATGACATTTTCATCATGGGCATTACGCTTTAAGCCCCAGCGTTTAATCCACCTTAAACGTGACAAGTAGGCGTAAAAACTACTGCTTAGCCCATTCTCGTGCATACTAGAGCCTATTTCCTGTCTGTCATTCATTCTGGACACCTCTTTTAACTTTTAAAACACGATAATCATTATGCTTATTCAGTGGTACCCCGGTCACATGCACAAGGCCAGCAAAGAGCTTAAAGCCATTTTGCCGCAGGTCGATTTAATTATTGAGGTGTTGGACGCGCGTATTCCGTTCAGCAGCCAAAACCCTATGCTGGCAAGTATACGCGGTGACAAGCCGTGCATAAAAGTGCTCAACAAAAGCGATCTTGCCGACCCCGAACAAACCGCTGTGTGGCAAAGCTATCTGGAGCGGGAGCAAAGCATCAGAACATTGCCGGTCACCAATGAGCAACCGGAAAAAATCAGACAATTGCCCGATTTATGCCACAAGATGCTGCCAGACCGTAGTGAAGGCAAATTGCTGAACACCCTGATTATGGGTATACCTAACGTCGGCAAATCCACGTTAATCAACATTTTGGCGGGGCGCACCATTGCCAAAACCGGCAATGAACCAGCCATCACCAAAATGCAGCAGCGCATCGCCTTGGACAACGATATTGTGTTGTTGGATACGCCCGGCATGTTGTGGCCTAATTTGGACAATAAAAACAGTGGTTATCGCTTGGCAATCACGGGGGCCATTAAAGATACCGCGATCAATCACGAAGACATTGCTTTTTTTGCCGCCGACTATTTTTTGAAGCATTATACCGATTGTTTACAAACGCGCTTTGATTTGCCGGAAAAACCGACCACGGAACAACATTTGCTGGAAATGATAGGCAAGGCACGCGGCTGTTTACGGGCAGGCGGGCAAGTCGATATGGATAGGGTGGCTAAAATCTTGCTCAATGAGTTCCGTACGGGGGCGTTGGGCAGAATCAGTTTGGAAACACCGGCCATGATGGAGCAAGAGCTGGCGGAGTTGGTGATTATTCGGGAAGAGAAGGAAGCCAAGAAAAAAGCCCGCCAGAAGAATGCTAAGCAACGGCGGGGATAAATCCATGAAAACAGTACGCGTAACGATTGATGCAAATTCAAATGGCGGACGCATTGATCCGGCACGGGTTGATGCCAGCACAGAACATGACATCGCAAGGCAAATGGTAGAAGATGAAACCGAAGCCCTGCTAGATGCCGCCAAATTTGCCCGAAGGGCGAGTAGGTCTTCGGAACAAAGCCCCAGAAGCGGCACTTAATGCCCTAAAGATAACGCCCCCTCTTTACGAGCTACAAGACAACATAGAACACCCCGCCCGTGATCTTGCCCAATCGGGGCGTTTGGCGGCAAACTCGGTTTTATCCGGTTGTTCATCATAGGGGTGGCGCAACACTTCCAACAATTCATTAACCCCCGAAAAGTCGCCCTGTTCCGCCTTGTCGATAGCCAATTGGGCAAGGTAGTTCCGCAATACATACTTTGGATTAACGGCATTCATTTTCTGGCGTTTTTGTTGCTCAGGCAGGCCATCGGTTTGCAAACGGCGGCGGTAACGTTGCAGCCAGTCGCCTAGGCGTTTTTGGTAATCAGCGGTCAGTTGTTCGGGCACATAAAAAGCATCTTGCAGGGGCGCGGTCAAGGTATCGTTATCAGGGTATTGCCGATAGGTTTCAATCAGCGCCAGTTTGCGGTAGAAAATGCTCATATCCGTTTCCACACTCTGCAACACGTTTAAAAGGTCTGCAAACAAATCATCGTCGGTGTTGGCCTGATAGGCTATCAAGCCCAATTTGTCCGCCATCATGGTTTGCCAACCTACCGTAAAGGCTTGGCTATAGCCGCTCAAGGCTTGTTTGAGTGGTTCGACCTGTTGTATCAGCGGGTATAAGGCATTGGCGAGCTGGCTCAAGTTCCAAAAGGCAATTTGTGGCTGGTTGCCAAAACGGTAGCGCCGGTCTCGTGCATCGGTGGTGTTAGGTGTCCAGTCCGAGTCGTAATTTTCCAGCCAACCGTAAGGGCCATAGTCAATGGTCAAGCCCAGTATGGACATATTGTCGGTGTTCATCACCCCATGCACAAAGCCCACCCGTTGCCAATGCACAATCATGCTGGCGGTGCGGCGGCATACTTCGGCAAACCATTCTGTATACACCGATGGGGATAATTCCACTGAAGGGGCTAGCCAGTCGGCAAAATCGGTGCGGATAGTGTAATCGAGCAGTGCTTTTAACAACCCCAGGTCATCGCGTGACACGGGCAGTTGGAACGAGCCAAAACGGGTGAATGACGGTGCCAGGCGGCAAACAATGGCGCCTTGCTCAACTTGCGGGTTGCCATTGTAAAACATATCGCGGACGACCGATTCGCCGGTCAGCACCAAGCTTAAGGCTCGGGTGGTCGGCACACCCAAATGGAACATCGCTTCACTGCATAAAAATTCGCGCACGGAAGAACGCAACACCGCCAAGCCGTCGGCACTGCGTGAATACGGGGTTAGCCCCGCACCCTTCAATTGCAAGGCCCAACGCTGGCCTTGGCCATTGACCACCTCGCCCAGATTAATCGCCCGCCCATCACCCAGCTGCCCCGCCCAATAACCAAACTGATGGCCACCGTAACAAGTGGCATAAGGCATCATGCCCTCTGCCAAACGGTTACCGGCAAAAATCTGGGCAAAATCCTCCGACAGGCAATCAGTGGCACCCAAACCAAGCAGCTCTGCCGCTTCTGTGCTAAAAGCCACCAAGCGGGGTTGGCTAACGGGGGTGGGTGTTACATACGAATAACACGCCCCATAGACTTGCCGCCGATAATTATCGGTTTCAGGGTCGCCCGGCAGTTCGCTTACAAATCGGTTGTCGAAAGTTAGCTTATCAAGTGGGGTGGTGTGTTTTGGGGGCATAAGAGTAGTCTATTAAAGCACGGGGTTACCGACCGCCAAAAGCGCGAAAAAATCGCCGGTAAAAAGGTTGCCCCGGTTGGTCACTTAGCTGGTCTTTATTTATGTAATTAAGACTAATTGTCCCATCCGCTTTCAACGTAGCCCCTTTAGCGGCGTGTACCTCACGTTTTCCATCAACCATTTGGCTGCTAGTGAGTCCAGTCGCACCGTAGACACGGCAAATATAACCACGCCCTGCCAGCGTTCCCGCAAGGCGTTGCGCGAAGCACTGAACAGTCTGAAGTTCGCGTGTCTCTAAACCACCGCTGTAACAGGCAACTAATGAGATATCGAATTTGACTCCCGGTGGTAGTCCCTCGTTGATCAACAGGCTAGCAAGTGTGACTGGGTCAATATGGCGCTTTTCGCAGTGCTGCCATCCCTCGCAAATCGTTTTATCGTGAGCAAGTGCCGGACATTTATATGTTAGATTACCACCGAGTGCATTCGAATGGCCGATAATGTAAAGAGTATCGCCTTTGGCAATGTCGGCTAGAGCCTTTGTTTTTACCGTGGACGGCATCGCTTGAGCGATATACTCCGGTGCGGTGCAGGGTTTCAGTGCTACCCCCACACTCATCTTCATGGGTTTGGGAGCAACTCCAGCCTCAAGCGATAGGATATTATCGGAAGGCCGCCCTAGGATTTTTAAGGCTTTTGCTGTTCCTTTTACAGCTTCTCCAGCTCTAGGTATCTCAATCCAGATGAGGGATTGACGGCAGTCTGTGGGAATTGCCCCCTTGTTTATGATGGTCTCCACCATGTCGATGATGTAAGCATCGCCTTCAAATGCAAGACTAATCTTATCCTTAAATGCCTGTGCCGATTTTACCTGCTTGCAGACCAAACTCATCATGGCTAGACCGGGAACATAGATTAATGATTTTGTCATTGTAGGTACTCATTGTAAATATAGGATTAATGGGAGTGCCAGTGGTATCAGCATAAAGTAAATCCCCCTTTTCCTTTTTTCTCTATCGTAAATGACGACAAGCACTTTTTGCCTTAAACCAAATCCGGGGGGGGTGTCGATTCACAAAAAATACCTATCAATATGATTTTAAGATAGATTATGTTATAAAATAGGCTCAACGTATATTCATTTATTGAGAGTGGTATGACTTATTTTATCCACGAAGAATAGACTGTGGAAATATATACCCAAAACATCACCATTGTCCAGATAATTGGAAGCCTACATTCAGACAGATCGTTTTTGGGTGGTGGTTAAATTTATAGTGATGATAGATAATTCACCACATGATAGAAGAAAAAATCACCTACCGATGTCAGGCTTGTGAAAGCACTGATTTGATAAAAAATGGCCATTCCGGCA
>CAIYOW010000025.1 GCA_903927955.1 uncultured Methylococcaceae bacterium
GCCGGAACCAGGTGACGCGGACGAATCGGGGCAGCCGAAGGCAATGGCGGTCGCGTGATTTTTGCCGCTTGTTGGGGCTGGGATGCCCCTAAACAAGCTTTCGCAAAAATAGCGACTCCCCGCGTATGCCCATAGCTTTACGCAAGCGTTCTGAAATTTGAAAGCAGTTGGCGAAAAATCATGCCGCCCCGGAGTGATTATTCACCGCTCCCGGTGGACTTGTTGCGGGCCCCTATCACTCGTTTTGGTTCAAGTGTTTCCATGAAGCCCCTATTACTGGCGGGATTATTGATGGTTTTTTGCCCCTTAACCGGCATTGCCAATCAAAACGGTAGATTTTCCGACCCTTTCGCCACACACCGGCAGGTCAGTAAAAGTGCAGGCCAAAAACAGCACACGGAAGACGATCCTTGTCGCCTCAATTTTGATAGTCATCAGGCGATAACTTTGTTGGAGGTGATCAACCAAGCCTTATGTTTTAACCCGCAAACCCGCCTCGCTTGGGCGAATGCACGTTATCAGGCCGGACAAGTTGGCATTGCCAAGGCGGCGTATTTGCCAACGATGACCTTAACCACTTCACTGTCGCGTGGCATCAATTCCTCCAGCAGCAGTAACTTGCAGACAACCACAATCAGCAACACCAGCTCAAGTGCTGCGGCGGATCCAATCAACCGCTTCACGCCTGTACTCAGCTTAAGTTATCTGCTTTATAACTTCGGCGGCAGGGAAGCTGTGCTTGAGACCGCGCAAAAAACCTTGGATGCATCCAATTGGACACAAGACGCAGTGTTGCAATCGGTAATGTTGGCGGCGATTCAAGCCTATTACCAAGTGTTTGCCAGCCAGGCCGCCGCCGATGCCTCATTAGTATCGGAGAACGCAACAGGCGAAGCCTTGGATGCCGCAAAAACGCGGCATGAAGTGGGTGCAGCGGCTTTGGTGGATGCCTTGCTGGCACAGACGGCTTTTGCCCAAGCCCGCCTCAACCGCCAAAAAACCGAAGGCGAAGCCAGAGTTGCCGCAGGCAGTTTAGCAAACGCTATCGGGCTACAAGCCGACTATCATTTGCAAATCGCGCCGCCGTCCGTACCTAGGCCGAGTCTTGAGCAAGAACACAATGTGCGGCAAATGATTGAGCAAGCAAAGACGCTACGCCCGGATTTGGCAGCCGCCGAAGCCAATATTAATGCGGCGGAAGCCAGCGTTAAAGCCGCCGAAGCAGGACACTTGCCGAGCATTTCTTTGGTTGGTAATGTGGGCTACAACCAAACCAGTTTGCCCAGCGAAACCCAAAGCTGGACAGTGGGAATGCAAATCAGCGTGCCTCTGTTCACGGGCTTTAACGTCACCTATCAAGTCCGTAGTGCCAAAGAGAAGCTGGAAGTGCAACGCGCCAATTTTGACCAGCTTGAGCAAAAAGTCAGCTTAGATGTTTGGAAGGCTTACCAATTATTAAACATCGCCCGCGACACCTTTAAAAGCAGTGAAAATTTGCTGGCGAGCGCGTTCCAATCGGAGCGCGTGGCGATGGGGCGATATAAGGCAGGGGCTGGCAATATTATTGATGTGTTGACCGCCCAAGCCAGCCACGCCAATGCCCGCCTACAAGTTATCCAAGCCCAATATGCCTGGCTGACGCAAAAAGCCCAACTGGCCCAAGCTTTAGGGCGGCTGGATTACGCATCGCTGCCATGATGAGCCTAACTGGGCGGGGTTTCAAACGCCATCCTGCCGCAAATTTTCTTTCCAGTCATCAAGGTAATCTATGGAACGCTCTTGGTTTAGTCGGCATATCGCCATTGTTTTGATTGTGCTGGCCTTCGTCCTTGCCACCGGCTATTGGTTTAGCCCGTGGCGGACAGCAGAAAAAAAACCCAACTACCGCACAGAAACCTTAGCAAAAGGTAAGCTTACCACTCTGATTTCCGCTAACGGTACGTTAAACCCAGTGGTGTTGGTCAATGTCGGCACACAAATTTCCGGTGTGGTCAATAAACTCAATGTAGATTTTAACGACCGGGTGGGCAAAGGGCAGATACTAGCAGAAATTGACCCGTCTTTGATTAACGCCCAGCTCGAACAAAGCCAAGCCAATCTCGCCAACACCCAAGCATCCTTAAAATTGGCGCAATTAAACGCGCAACGTTCACACGCACTGTATGCCAAAGATTACATCGCCAAATCCGAACTTGACCAATCCGTGCAAGCCTTATCGGTGGCAAAAGCCCTGGTCGATGCAGCGGTGGGATTACTAAAACGTGATAATACCAATCGGGGTTACACCATTATCAAATCGCCGGTGTCGGGGGTTGTCGTTTCGCGCAGTGTCAACATTGGGCAAACCGTCGCCGCCAGTTTTACAACGCCCACCTTGTTTACCATTGCCAAAGACTTGAAAGCTATGCAAATCGATACTTCGGTTGCCGAAGCCGATGTCGGCGGTGTGCGCAAACAACAAGCGGTCAACTTCACCGTCGATGCTTACCCAGACCGGGTTTTTACAGGCTTAGTCCGACTTATCCGGCTAGATTCAACCGTGTTGCAAAATGTAGTGACTTATGATGTGGTGATTGATGTCAGCAATCCGGATGAAATCTTACTGCCCGGTATGACGGCTTTTGTCAATATTGTTATTCAAGAAAGGGATGATAGTTTAAAACTGCCCTTAGCAGCCCTAAAGTTTCGTCCGGTCGGCAGTTCTGCCAGCAAATCTGCAAAAACCGTGTACCGTTTGGAAAATGGCAAAGCGCTGGCAATGTCCGTGGATATTGGCATTAGTGATGGCAAATATGGCGAAGTCATTGGCGGGGATTTAAAAGCCGGTGATGCGGTGATACTTGAAGATACGAATGCCAATGTAACCAATAAAAAAACCGCAGCGGAAAAGCAAAATTTCCGCATTAAAGCATTCTGATGATTGCTATAGTCCTTATGCTTCAATTAATAAGTTGGCTTAGCGATAGCTTAATCCGACTTACGGTTACAAAACGCCAATGACCCGCCCTCTGATCTCTGTCAGCGGACTCTACAAACAGTATTTGGCAAACGTCCCTGTCCTTAAGGATATTAATTTCAACATCGAAAGCAGCGAATTCGTCGCCATTATGGGCCATTCTGGTTCAGGTAAATCGACCCTAATGAATATCCTTGGTTGCTTAGATACCGCCACCGCCGGACATTATTATCTGCAAGATCGTGACACTGCCTCGTTAACCTCAGATGAACTGGCAAATCTTCGCAACCAATTGATAGGATTTGTTTTTCAGGGCTTCAATTTGCTACCGCGCAGTTCCCTATTAGAGAACATTGCCTTACCCTTGCTGTATGCGGGCAAAAGCAAAC
The DNA here is from genome assembly GCA_903927955.1 of uncultured Methylococcaceae bacterium. Taxonomy (GTDB): domain Bacteria; phylum Pseudomonadota; class Gammaproteobacteria; order Methylococcales; family Methylomonadaceae; genus Methylovulum. The sequence goes on from CAIYOW010000025.1 coordinate 3,346, forward strand.
CTGAGCGGCGCGAGAAAGCCATACAAATGCTAAACCGTGTTGGCCTTGCTGAATTTGGCGAACGCCGTCCCAACCAATTATCCGGTGGACAGCAACAGCGTGTTGCCATAGCCAGAGCCTTAGTGACTGACCCTAAACTTATCCTAGCCGATGAACCGACGGGCAATCTGGATACCCAAACCAGTGAAGACATTATGAAAATATTCCATGACATGAACGCAGAGCAGAAAATCACCATCATCCTTGTCACCCACGAACCCGATATTGCCGCCCACGCCAAGCGTATGATCGTGGTGCGTGACGGGCAAATCGAAAGCGACAAAAGCACATGATTATTGGCGCATTATTGGGTGAAGGTTGGGCGGCTATGCTCGCCAACCGGATGCGCACCTTGTTGACTATGTTGGGGATGGTGTTTGGTGTCGGCGCAGTCATAATGATGATGGCAATAGGGCAGGGTGCGCAACTAATGGTCAATGAATCGATAGCGTCGATGGGCAGCAATCTGTTTATCGTCTTGTCTGGCTCCACTTCTGCAGGTGGCACTCGGCAAGGTTCCGGCACTGTGCCGACGTTGACTATGGCCGATTCACAAGCCATCAGCGAACTACCACAAATAGCCGCCGTTGCACCCAATATTTTTAACTCCGCACAGCTGATTTACGCGTCCAACAACTGGAGCACCCAAGTCGCAGGCAGTACCCCACCCATTCTTGAAGTGCGCGATTGGCAAGTTGTCGCCGGGGAAGGTTTCAAAGACAGCGACATCCGTGCGGCAACGCGGGTGCTGTTGATGGGGCAAACAGTGGTGAAAAACTTGTTTGGCGATGAAAATCCGGTTGGAAAAATCGTCAGGGTCAAAAATAGCCCGTTTTTAGTAATGGGTGTATTGGCGCAAAAAGGCCAAAGTCTTGATGGACGCGATCAAGACGATACCGTGTTAGTGCCGATAACCACCGCGCAACGGCAATTGTTCGGCAACCAATTCCCCGGTATGGTGCGCATGATATTAGTAAAAGCCAAATCTGCCGATGTTATGGCAAAAGCCGAACAGGAAATGGTTGATTTGCTGCACGCGCGGCATCGTATCCATGCCGATAAAGAGAATGATTTTTCCGTCCGCAACCTAACCGCCTTGGCACAAGCAGCCGCCAGCACCACCGAAGCAATGTCCACCATGCTCGGCGCCATTGCCTCAGTGTCGCTGTTGGTCGGCGGCATCGGTATCATGAATATTATGCTGGTATCCGTCACCGAAAGAACCCGTGAAATTGGCATCCTCATGGCAATCGGCGCAAAAAATAGCGATATTTTGCTGCAATTTCTCTTCGAAGCCGTGATGATTTCTCTAGCAGGCAGTTTTATCGGTGCAGTGCTGGGTATTGCTTGTGCGTATTTTTACAGCCAACTCAATGATACGCTGGTGGTGGTGACGCTCAGTTCCGTTGTGCTGGCGTTTGGTGTTGCCGCAAGTGTCGGCGTGTTTTTTGGCTTTTATCCGGCCCGCAAAGCGGCTAATTTAAAGCCAATTGAAGCCTTACGGTTTCAGTAAGCAAAGTCCGACCCCGCAAACCAGATAAAATTCCCTTACTGCCTAAAGTCAGTTAGTTATTCTCACATCGGTTCAAATCAAATAGCCCTGCCTCAACCGGAAACTCCTTACCATAAGCGGCATATAAGCTTTTTCACCGTGGCAATAAACTGGGGCAGTTATGCCCAAGCGATAAAAAGCATTCGGATAAGCCCCTAAAAACCCCAGGACAAGCATTAAAGTATCTTCATCCAATAAATGATGCGGCTGCTGGTACACATCGTTAGTGCTGATAAAAGCTATCGGATCAGCAAATCAGGGCCTAGCCAGTCAACGATGAAGTGGCGGTAATATTCGGCTTTAGCCGTTTGCAGATGTTCCAACGGGTTTAAATTGTCCGCCAGCACCACGCCGCGTTGCCTATCCACCGAAAACACCCTTTCTTTTAACCAATCGGTTTGTTTCGGCAACAGTAAAGGCGAGGTTATATCAATCGGTTGTTGGGCCGCCAAAAAGATGAAGTCATTAAAATCCCTGCCGGGTTCGGATATGAAGGTGGTTTGTTGGGGAAACACTTGACCTAAGGTTTTGGCGACCGAAGCCAACGCGGTATGCTGCCCGTTGGCAAAAGAAACAAAATTGAGGGCCAGAATACCTTGTTCTGACAACAAACCGCGTAATTGCGTTAAGGTTTCGACGGTCAGCAAGTGGGCGGGTTCTGAGCCACCGGTGAAACAATCATGGATAATCAAATCATACGGACCTTGCAGGCGGCGAATTTCAAAACGGCCATCACCGACAATGGCTTGTCCGGTCGGCTGGTAGCCAAAATAGTCGCGGGCGGCTTCGGCAACGGCAGGGTCTATTTCTAGGGTGTCGGTGACAATGCCATATTGGTCGCGCAGGACTTGCGCCATGTGACCCGCCCCCAAGCCAATGATTAAGGCGCGGGTCATTTTATGGTTAGGGGTTAAAGCCGGAATCAGTCCGACAATATTTTGGTAACTCAAGCGGCTTTTGCCAGTGGCAATGCTGGAGGCGCCAATGGCGGATGCGTCGGAGGTCAGCAAACGCAAATCTTGTGCGGGCTGGTCAATGACGCGCACCCATCCGTACAGGCTTTCGCGCTCGGAACGGATAATAAACTTGCCGTTATCCAAGACACGATGCCCGGCCCCCACCACTTGCGGCAACAATGCCAAACCGACCACCGCCAAGATTAGGCAAGGGATAATGGCGGCCGATTTTGCCAGTTGTTTTTGCTCATAGACCGCCACAATAATAGCCAAAACCAATAACAACACACCTAGGCCCACTAAAATTTCCCGTGAACCGATCACCGGAAACAAAAAAAATCCCAGTATCAATGTCCCAAACACACTGCCTAGGGTACTGACGGCATAGATAGTGCCAGCACTATTGCCAACCCCCGCCAACTGCTGGGTAGCCATTTTAATGGCGAACGGCCCGACCATGCCCAAAAAGGTCAGGCTGGGTGAGAACAGCAACAAGGCGCTGACAAATGCGCCGCCTCTTAGGCCTAGCGGGTCGGTTGCCAACAAAATGGGATGGGTCAGAAACGGTATCAGCAAGGTCAGTAGTGCGGCAAGTCCTATTACTAAAGACAAGCCGGTGCGTTGGGCACTGTCTGCCCAACGTCCGCCGATAAAGTAGCCGGTTGCCAACGCCATCATAGTCACTGATATGAGCGATGACCAGACATAGAGGCTGGCACCGTAAAAGGGTGCAATCAGGCGTGTACCTAATAGCTCGATGACCATCACCGAGGCACCCGTCAGGGATACGGTGAGGTATAGGCCAAGACGACCCAATGTGCCCAATTGCTTTGATCCGTTATTATCCATAGTCAATTTATTGTTATGTTTATGTAGCTTGATCGGGAATACCCATCAATTGAAATTAAGAAAACCGCTTATCAAAAACCAAAACTCCATGTCGCGGACAGTGTGCCGTCGCGCCGCAACTGATAGCCGTTGACATTGTCGCTGACCGGTTGCAACCACTCAACGCCGAAGCGGTTGCCTTGCAAGCTGCCTTCCGGCACGGTGGCACTGACGCCAAACCCCATATCCACCGATTGCCTGCCGTAATTGGCCAAATAATCCATTGGGCCAATGGGGTAATAAGTGCCATTGTATTGATACTGGCCTGCACTTTCATGGCTATAGAGGCCACGCAGCGTGGTTGACAACCAAGGGGTGATGCCGTAGCCCAGCCAAGCGGTGCTAGCTAGCATATCGCCCAAGATATAACCCGATGCGTTTTTGTCACCGGTGCGGTATGTGCCGCTGAGTTGTGCGCCCCAAGAAACGTCTTGCCATTGCCCGGTGTAGGTCAGGCTAGGCTTTAAGTCCCATGTGCCACTTCCCAATTGCATTCCGTAATGGATAAAGCCAAGGTCTACGGTGTGGATAGGGCGCAGCTGGATGCCGACATCACCGGTTGGTGCGGTGACTCCCATTGTGGCATGGAGGTGGTGGCCTGGAAAATCGAACAGATTGAACATCGCATACAGGCCGGTGTCGCCAATCCCGCCAGTGGCATGGGGATGTTCGGAGTGCATAACAGCGGCCTCACTATTGTAATCACTTGGTGTGCCCGCCCCACTCAAGCCCCTAAAGGTCATGCCCATATCGACAAACTGGGGCATCAGCATCAAGGTCAGCCAATCGGTCGGGGCAACCATTAGGTCTATCATGTGCATGTTCATAGTCATGGCAGCGGGTGTGACATAACAGGCATTACCTTGGCAAGCCTTGTTAATCAGGGTGCTGTCAGTCACCGCTTGGCTGTTGTGCAACATCCCGCCCGACTCACTATCGTACATATAGCGGTAGCCCACCATCATGTCACCCGCTTTTGCTAAGGTATGGGCAAACATCACCCCGGCGGGGGCGTTGCCATGTTGGTGGTAGGTATGGCTGTGGCGTTTATGTTCACCCAAACTGCTGTCACTATCGTTAGTGCTGCCGAAAATATTCCCCTTGGCAAGCTGAATGGCGGACAAATCCAATTTTAGGGTGGCATTGACCATCCAGTAATCAAAGTTCGCGTAACTGCCTTCGCCACCGCCGCCTAGTTTTAGATCGCCAGCATGGGTGTAATATTCGCCACCGGCTTCCAAGCTGATGCCTTTGGCAAACTGTTTGCCAACAACCAAGCCACCACTTAATGCCCCATAACCCGACAAACGCTGGTCGCTGGAATAGTTTTTGGGCAAAGCGGCACGGTTAAACGGGACGGTTTTATTGACTGGGTTCACTTTGAGTTGCTGAAAAAAATTCAGAGACTGGCCGGTTTTTGCATTCACATAGCTGCCCGACTCGTCTATATAATATTGCACGCCGTTGTTGGGGTGATTGGCAGAAACATAAATTTCACGGCCTAAATTATCAACGGCATTGCTCTGAATGGCTTGATTGGAGATCAAGTAGGGATGATAAAAATCGGCAGCGGATTGTGAGTAATAACGCAACTTGGGGGTGACTGTCCAGCCTGCCGCCAACGTCTGCACCCAATCGGCTTCAAACGTGTGCGAGGTGATGCCCCAATCATCTTTAAACAGCTTGTAATTAAAATGGAAAGCGGCATCCAAGCTATCGATATGCTGGACATAACCCAAAGCGCCATTCCATTGGTTGCGCTGGTCAGGGCGTTGTTCCAAAAGCGCCGTGGTGGTGCCGGTCAAAATATCACCAGTCTGGTCGGGTGGAATAAAAGCCACCTGCACCACTTTATAGGGGTTTGCCATATAACCGGCACTGTTGGTATAACCTACAGAGGCCGTCAGCAAGGCACTTTTATTGAGGACTTGCGTTAACCCTAAGCTGGTGGCCCAATCTTGCTTATTGCCAAACAGGGTGCGCTGCCCGTTGCTGCCTATCACCACATGGCTGACCTCACCGTAGCTGGCGTTATAAGATTGCCCGCCGGTGCTGGTGTCGTAAATATAAGGTTGGGCATCATGGTCGATCATGGCATGGGTGTCGCTATTGGTGTAGCTGACACCGGCATTGACGCTAGTAAGTTTTTGGTTAAAATCCCAGCGGCCTGCCACATTGCCAAAGCGGGATTCATAATCATTTTCCACCGAAATGCCGCCGCCCACATCCACTGCGGACTCGTCCCAATCGTAGCCAAATTTAAAATCACCTTGCCTACGCGTTTCCGGGGATGCCATCGACAGGGTATGCACCAACTGGGTGTTTTTTACATAATTGCCGTCCGCATCTTGGCTGAGAGGATTCAGTTGGCGGTCGAAATAAACATCGTGGTTTTTCAGATACGGCGTAGCACCTGATACCGTACCACTAGGCGTGTAACCGCCGCCTCCCGTGTAGTTGCCATTGCCGCCAAATGCCAACGGCGCGGTGGCCATAGGCGTTGCCCCGCCCCAGGTGTCTTGGATATAGTTAAAGGCAAACCTGACCCTATCAGCCAATTTAACCCGCACGCTGTTGTTAAGGCTATCCACCTGAATGGGCTTAAAGGCACTGGTCGCGCCGTAAAGGTTACGCGCACTCTCTTGATAATGACCGTATTGGATATCCACCTCATCATCTTCAGCACGCACTGGCCCAACCATTAAGCCAGGCAAGGCTAACGCTGCCAACGTTAAGGCACTGAGTGTTGCATTGAGCGGCTTATGCTTAGTAACAGCCACAACCACCCCCACTGGCAGAGCTACCGGCAGAACCTGCCTCGCGGCTACTGTGTATATGCGATGTTATCAATGCCTGCATAGGGTTAGGCTCCAGTGCCATTTCTGGTTTGGCTAACGTGCCGCGCTGCCAAGGGGCAACCGGTGTGCAGGCACTGGCTAAGGTGAGTAAGCTAGCCATCATTAGCAGTTTATAAAAGGTGACCATTTAACCCATCCCTTACATTAATTGGCAGTGATAAAAAGTCACCCTCCCCATACCTGATTTCGATTAGTTTTTGCATGACGGGCTATTTTTTTGCGGCAAGCAATTGACGCACTAAGGAGCGGATTTCTTCCGCTTCGGAAGGCCGGAAGCCCAAATGGACATGGTGGACAATGCCTTGCCGGTCAATCAAATAAGATGACGGCATCCCTTTAACGGCAAATTTGGTCGCACATTGCCCACTCGCATCATTGGCTATAGTAAAAGCGGCAGGATATTTGATAAGAAATTCATGGGCCAAAGGTTTTTCTTCGTCCAAATTAACGCCTAAAATTTTTAGACCTTGGTCTTTAAATTCGCTGTGCAAGCTATTCAGGAAAGGGAACGATTGGGCGCACGGGCCGCACCAAGAAGCCCAAAAATCGA
>CAIYOW010000026.1 GCA_903927955.1 uncultured Methylococcaceae bacterium
ACCGTCGATGCCTTCTTTTACGCCATGATCTTGGGTTCTGATCCAGTCGCCCAGATAGGTGTAGATTAAGCGCTCCAGGTTTTGGCGATCCAGTTGATGGTAATTAACCAAGGCATTAAAGCCATCGGCTAAACCATCCCAGATATGCCAGATAAAGGGACGGTTTTGGAACAGCTTACAGTGTTGTTCAAAAAACTTTTCTTTAAGCCAAAAGCCCAGCGTTTTACCTGAACACTGCACGTCAGTTAATAACTTGTTGCGTAAGGCCGCATTCCATTGCTCACCAAACGCCGCCATTAATAAGGCTTCCAGACGTTCATCAGCGGCTTTCTCACCCCGCACGGGCGATAAACAGACAATGCCGTCATCATCGACAAAAGAAGCCAAGCTCTTACATTGGGCAAGCCATGCCCGTGCTTGGTCGGAAAGTTCCATATCTTTATCGGATTCAGCAGGCCATTGATAACCTAGAAGACGGGCGACGGCCACTTGTAAGGGTGCTTCTGCTGGCGCAGGATGACCGTGAAAAATCCACTGGGTGGGGTCGTCTGAATAGGGTTTGGGTAAACCGTTTGGGTATTTTTCTTCGGCTACTTGCGTCCAGCGTTCCAAGTCAAAAGGGACTTTAACCAGTGTTGCATTGGTTACTTTTAGTGCTTGATCAACTTGCCGAACTGATTCATTAAATTCTAGGGATGAGCAGAAGCACCAGATAGCAATTAAGTTTTTTTCATCTTTAGGTACAATAATTGCCACATTAGTATCACTTGGTAGACCTAATGATAATGAAACAGGTAATTGACTCATTGCATTAACAACAATACCTTTTTTACCCCAAGTATCTTCACCCCTAATATAAGCTGTTCCTTCGTTTTCTACTTTTTTCTCAACTTCTGAAATCCATAATATAAGTTCTTGTCCTGAATAGTACTCAGTATTCAGCCCTGTACTTTGCCAAAAGCACCAGTCTTTTTTTCTTTCGTAAAGCTCCCAATATTTCCTACCAAATCTTGGTAAATCAGCTGGTGAAATTCCTTGATAAGAGCTTGCGTATGTTGTGAGTAATACACTTGAGCTAGAATTATCTAAGGTTATTCTGGCATCTGGGTTCCCTAACTGTAACTTTTGGATAGTCGTTACCAACCGACCATTTTCTAAAATACCCTTTTTTTCCTCTGCTGTTTTGGGGGCGCTTGCATCAACACCACTTAACAAATGTTTATTATTTGGAATTGCGTTAGTCAATGACAAAAGTATAGCGTTAACCACTTCGCCACTGATAGTATCAAAAGCACCTGCACCCAATCTTGCCAATAAATTCCACGTCACTTCTTTCAACAAATGCTCACGTTGTTTTTTATAAGAGCCCAAAAACAACCAGTTCTGCGGCATAACCATTTGGGTAACACCGCCTTTTGTATTCAACTCCAAACACCTTTCCAGAAATACATTAGCAATGTCGCCTTTAGCATTACCATAATGACGTTCCGTAAAATCCTGTAATAACTCACATTGTTTACCACGACTTAAATACGGCACATTAGTCGCTATCAATTCATACTTTTGATTCAGTAAATCAACCGCCAGCGTTAAGCCTTTTGCGGCAATGGCTGCTTCCTGGTTTTCTGCAACTTCAAATTGTTGTAAGGCTTGGTTTAATAAGGGCTGCAGGTCAGCGAAGCCATCACTAAGTAAATCTTTTGCAATCGATTTGCCC
>CAIYOW010000027.1 GCA_903927955.1 uncultured Methylococcaceae bacterium
CGAACGCATGACCATCGCATTAAAAGTGCGGTGCTCTACCGGCTGAGCGAGCGACCCGACAAAGAAAGACTATTATAAATATTTTTCTTATTTTTGCAATAGTTCCTGTTAATTTTTTTGGTAACGGGTGCTGTCGTTGATCCCGGCTTGGATAAAGCCGGTTTTTCTTAGGCGGCAAGCATCGCAGACTCCACAAGCCCTGCCTTGTGGGTCTGCTGAATAACAGGAGACGGTGTGTTGGTAGTCCACGCCCAGGCTATGCCCTAGCTTGATAATGTCGGCTTTGCTCATGGCTATTAATGGGGTATGGATGCAAAATTGCCGCCCTTCAACACCGGCTTTGGTGGCTAGGTTAGCCAGCCGCTCGAAAGCTTCGATAAATTCGGGGCGGCAATCAGGATAGCCCGAATAGTCAACAGCATTGACACCAATAAATATATCGGCCAACCCCAGCACTTCCGCCCATCCTAAAGCAAAAGACAGGAACAATGTGTTCCTGGCGGGTACATAAGTGACCGGAATACCCAGCTGTGCTGTTTCAGGCACGGCAATATCAGCGTCGGTCAGTGCTGAGCCACCTATGGCACCTAAGCCAATTTTGATGATTTTATGGTCGATGACGCGATAATCTTGGGCTATGCGGCTGGCGGCGATCAGTTCCGCATGGTGGCGCTGACCATAATCGAAGCTTAGCGCGTAGCACTGGTAGCCTTGTTGTTGCGCCAATGCCAATGTGGTGATGGAGTCCAGCCCACCGGAGAGTAAGATGATGGCTTTGTTGTTCATGTCTGTCATTTGCCTTGTGCGTCGTTCCAGAGCAATTTATGCAGCTGTATCTGAAAACGCACATTGAGTCGGTCTTGTAATATTTTTTCGGCCAGTTCGGTTGGGTTTTGCTGGCCGGTGACGGGGGAAAATAAGATTTCGCAGCGTTCGGGCAAGCTATAGTCGTTTAGGATAGTTTTAGCCCAGTCGTAGTCTTCCGCACTGCCAATGACGAACTTGACTTGGTCGTGCGGGTTCAGGTGGCCGATATTTTGGTAGCGGTTTTTATCGGCCTCACCTGAGCTGGGCGTTTTTAAGTCCATGACTTTAACCACGCGGGGGTCGACCGCCGCAATGTCCAAAGCACCGCTGGTTTCCAGCGACACTTTATAGCCTTGGTCAACCAATGCGGTCATTAACTCAATACTGGCAGGTTGGGCCAAGGGCTCGCCGCCAGTAATGGTGATGTATTGGCAATCGTATTGGCGGACTGTGGCGATAATATCGGCAATGGTCTGTTTGTCGCCGCCAGAGAACGCGTAGGCAGTGTCGCAATAAACACAGCGCAATGGGCATCCCGTAAGCCTGATGAACACGGTAGGGATGCCTACCGTGTTAGCTTCACCTTGCAGTGAATAAAAAATTTCTGTGATGCGTAACTGGCTCACGGTCAATTACTGGGGTGTTTCTTGTGGCGCCAGTTTTTTAGCTGCCCGATGTGCGGCTGGCGTGTTGGGGAACTCATTGACCACCCGATTGAAGTATTCTTGGGCTGTGCTGGTATTGTTTTGTTCGGCCGCAATAACCCCTAACATGTACAGGGAATCAGGCACTTTGGCGCTACTGGGATATTTTTCGAAGACTTTTGCAAAGGCTTGCTGTGCCGAAGCATTGTCTTTGTTGAGGCGATAAGCTTCGCCTAAACTATATTGGGCATTGGCTGCATAACCGCCATTAGGGTAGTCCTGCAGATAAGCTTTGAATGCTGTGCTGGCTTCTTCCGGGCGATTGGTACGGAGTAAGGTATAGGCGTTTTGGTAGGCTTGTTTTTCTGTGCCGGAAGCTTGGATAGCTGGTGGCACGGGTGCTGCAACAGCTGGATTTGCCGCTGGGGGCTGGCTGGCAGCCGTGCCTTGCGCCACCGCCGCCAAGTTGGCAGCAGAGTCTATCGGCTGCTGATTTTCGCTAGCGGGCTGAGCTGCTTCTTGCTGCTGCGCCGCCTCTGCAGCGGGTGCTGCTGGCACTGCCGCCGCTACACCACCTTTACCTTCTGCACCTTGCAAACGCTCGTCAAAGTCGTTGTACATGGAAGCTTGCTTTTTTTTAAGATCAGCAATTTGATTGGCCTGTTCTTCTATCTTGCCGGTCAATTGCTGTATCTCCGCCTGCATTTGCTCCATCCGCCCCATCAGTTCAAAAACTGCCGTGTTGGATGATCCTGTAGCAGGTGTAGGTGCCATAACGGGAGCGGCATTGGGCGGATAAGCTGAATTGTCTATGACGGGGGGCAAGGCAAAGGCGTTGCCGCCCACGGCATTTGCCAATAACAAAAGGGCAGTTCGCAAGCGCATTATTTATTGGCCTTGATAAGTGATTTCTACGCGACGATTTTGCTCCCAAGCTGATTCGTCGTTGCCTGGGACAGCGGGTTTTTCTTCGCCGTAGCTGACAGTGTTGATTTGATTTTCTGACACGCCTTGAATTTTCATCATTTCGGCAACGGATTTTGCCCGTTTCTCACCTAAGGCAATATTGTATTCACGCGAACCCCGCTCATCTGAATTGCCTTCAAGGACAACATGCTGACTTGGGTTGGCAATAAGATATTGGGCATGGGCCGCCACAACCGGAATAAAATCAGGCAACACCTGGCTGCTGTCGAGCATAAAATAAATAGTCCGTTTAGATAGCGGATTGTTGGGGTCGCTAAACTCGGGACCCAAATTACCCGCACCGCTGCCGCCGCCATTAGACAGAGAACCGCCCATTTCTGAGCCGTTGATGCCGGTACCATTGTTTAAGCCGCTGGTGGAGGCGTCTTTAATGCCACTTTGCGGATTTCCATCTACGAAAGAAGGGTCTTTCTCTTCGGTATCACCGCAAGCCGATAACAAGAGTGCTGAACAGGCGATTGCCCAAAATGTTGGTTTGAGTTTCATGATTTTCTTTCCCAAATAAGTGAACAATTCAAATGGAGTGGTCTTAACCAACTAGGGCGACCATGCGGGTTCGCGGACTTCGCCACTGCTAAAAACCAATTTTTGTTGCATTTTACCATCAATTGACACCGCCGATAAGAAAGCCGTGCCGCCTTTTTTGGACGCATACAAGATCATACCGCCATTGGGCGCAAAGCTAGGCGATTCGTCATCGGGCCCTGAGGTCAGTACGCTAATGGAACGGCTAGCCATATCCATCAAACCGATACGATAGTCATTGCCATTGCCGTGCACCATCGCCAGGTATTTGCCATCAGGAGAAAAACTCCCCCTAGAATTATAACTGCCAGAAAAAGTCAATCTTTTTTCTTCCCCTCCTTGGCTGGGAATAAGATACAGCTGAGGTTTACCGCCTTTGTCAGAGGTAAAAACAATGCTTCTGCCATCAGGCGACCATGATGGTTCGGTATCAATCGAGTAGCCTTTGGTTAATTTCAACAATGCATGGGAGGCAAGGTTTAAGACATAAATGTCGGGGCTACCATCTTTTGATAAGGTCAGCGCCAGCCGGGTGCCATCGGGCGACCAAGCCGGTGCGCCATTTATACCCGGAAATTCGGCGACGCGTTCGCGCTGGCCATTAGCCAGCACTTGGATATAAATCGCTGCCGATTTATGCTCAAAAGAAACATAGGCGATGCGTTTGCCATCAGGCGACCAAGACGGCGACATGAGCGGCTCTGTAGATGAGGCCACGGTTTGTGGGTTAAAGCCGTCGGCATCAGCCACTTGTAACTGACGACCACCGCCGCTAGTGGTTATATAGGCAATGCGGCCGCTGAATGAGCCTTTTTTACCAGTCAGTTTTTCAAAAATAAGATCACTGATGTGATGGGCGGTACGGCGCAAATCATTAGCAGACGAAGTCATCCGATAACCCAACAACTGCCCTGACTTGTATACATCCAATAATTGAAATTGGACATCGTATTGTGCGCCGTTGCCATTCACCTTGCCAACCACCATATAATTTTGGTTGGCAGCTTGCCAATCTTTGAAGTTGACTTCTTGCAGGGTGGCCGGTTGGGCGGGCATAGCTTGCTGATCGAGCATCTTAAAATAGCCGGTGCGTTGCAGATCAGCATTGACGATAGCACTAATATCAACAGGCGCACCGGCCGCAGCAAAAGGTACGACTGCCACTGGCAAAGCACTTTCAGTACCTTCGGTAATTTCAATCGAAAGGGCTGCAAAGAGTATTGGTGCGTGCAACCCGCACAGCAACATTAATAAAAAATTCCTTAAAATAGCCATATTCTTACCTTTATAATCTAAAAAATCATTGCATGGTCAGGCATGACCTTAAACAAGCAAATAGCGGGTGATATTGGGCACGGGGTATAGCTAAGCGATACAGTAAACGCTGTATGCGCGCCTTCAATTTGACCTAACCTGGGTTGAAGGTGAAGGTGAGCTGCCGGAATTCTTTAGCAAGCTCTTTGTCACTCGGCATTTTAAACGGGGATGCCCTATTGACAGCATTAATTGCTGAATTGTCGAAAAAATCATCACCACTACTTGTCACCAGTTGCGTATCGACGACCGAGCCATCCTGCAATAGCTTGACGCGAAGCGTACACTTTAAGCCACTTGCGGAGTCCGGCGGGCGAATCCAGCTTTGTTCGACCTTGCGCTTCAATGCCTTAGTCAACTCTGCCAATTCTGATTTTGCTCGGGCAGCCGCAGCCGCTTTGGCTTGCGCGGCTTCGGCTTCGGCCTTTGCTTTCGCTGCAGCCTCTGCTTTTGCTTTGGCCTGTTCGGCTTCCGCCTTGGCCTTGGCGGCTGCCTCGGCCTTGGCTTTAGTGGCTTCTGCTTTGGCTTGTTCCGCTTCCGCTTTGGCTGCTGCTTCGGCTTTAGCTTTGGTTGAGGCTGCTTTGGCCTGTTCGGCTTCGGCCTTGGCTTTTGCCGCCGCTTCTTGCCGTGCCTGTTGGGCTGCCTCCGCCCTGGCCTTGGCGGCTGCCTCTGCCTTGGCTTGGGTGGCTTCCGCTTTGGCCTGTTCGGCTTCGGCCTTGGCTTTTGCTGCGGCTTCTTGCCGTGCCTGTTGGGCGGCTTCCGCCTTGGCCTTGGCAGCGGCCTCTACAGACTTTTTTTCTAACGTCTCCCGCTCCGCCTCTTCGGCTGCCAGCCTGGCTTGCTCTTGCTGAGCCTGTTGTTTTGCCAAACGTTCTTTTTCGGCTTGTTCAGCAATGTGTTCAGCGGCTTGCTGGGCTGCTGCTTTAGCTTGTTGTTCAGCGACTTTAGCCTGTTGCACCGCCTGCTCTTGAGCTTCAATCTCAGCGGCATTAAACATGGTGGCATGAATAATTTCTGGATTAGCAGGCGCCAAATCAGCCCGTTTAGGTTTAATCCAAGCACTAAGGGCAAACAGTACCAACAACAGTATATGTAAGGCCGCTGCCTGTATAAAAGGCCGCAAATTTTTATTTTGACTAGCCATTTAACTTATTGGTCTTCCGGTTTGGTTATTAGACCCACAGTAGGGACTCCAGCATTTTTCAGGGCGGCCATCACCGTAACAACTGTACCGTAATCGACGCTTTTGTCGGCATTGATCAGTACTTGGGTTTGCGGTTTCTGTGCCAACACCGCCACCACACTGGGGTTAATGGTATCGGGTTGTATGGGTTCGTCTTCCCCGTTGTCCTTTTTTATAAAGTACTGCCCATCCTCTTTAATGGAAATGACAATAGGTGGATTAGCGCCGTCACCTTGCGGTTCCACGGCTTTGGATTCTGCTTCTGGCAGGTTCACTTCAACACCAGTTTGCAGCATGGGCGTTGTAATCATAAAAATAATCAGCAACACCAAGGTGACATCAATGTACGGTACGACATTGATTTCCGCCATAGGCTTTCTTCGGCGATATCTTCTGTTCATTGGCTATGGGCCTGTCTTTGCAACAACACAACAAATTCTTCAACAAACAATTCGTAGCGGCCGGTCAGCTTGTCCAACCGGGTGGAAAAACGGTTGTACGCCACAACGGCGGGAATTGCTGCAAACAAACCAATGGCGGTGGCTATCAATGCTTCGGCAATGCCCGGGGCAACCTGCGCCAGCGTGGCTTGTTTGACACTGCCCAGTGACATAAAAGAGTTCATGATGCCCCACACCGTGCCAAACAAGCCAACGTAAGGGCTGGTCGAGCCAACCGTGGCCAAAAATGACAAATGTTCATCAAGGCGGTCTAATTCCCGCGATAGCTCAATACGCATGGCGCGTTGGGCGCTTTCCACCTGCACGATGGGTTCAACATGACCGCTTTGCCGCATCCTGGAAAATTCTTTATAGCCTGCCAAAAAAATTTTCTCGATACCTTCCGGTTCAAAGTCTTTTGCGGTTAATTTACGGTATAACTCTGACAATGCCATGCCCGACCAAAATTGCTCTTCAAATTCATCGGTAATGGTAATGGCGCGGTTCAGTTCTTTGCGTTTGGCAAAGATGAAAGTCCATGAAGCGACAGAGGCCGCCACCAAGATCAGCATGACGAATTGGACGACAAAACTGGCCTGGGTGACTAAATGGAAAATGGATAAGTCAGTGTTCATTCTTTAGCAGCTCTAGTAAATTTTCGGGAATTGATTTGGGGAACATGGTCTTGGCATCAAGACAAGCAATACGGATGAACGCTTTGCATACTATAACATCACCTCGGCTTATCTTTTGGGCGAACACCAAACTGGCCTTTTTATATTCGGCCACTTGGCAATGCACTTGCAGCTGTTCATTGAAGCGCGCAGGGGTCAGGTAATCAACTTGCACGGAACGCACCACAAATAAAACACCCTCATTCTGCAATAATTGGTCTTGCTCAAAGCCTTCCGCCCTGAGCATTTCAGTCCTGGCCCGTTCGAAAAATTTAAGGTAGTTGGCATAATAAACCACGCCACCCGCATCAGTGTCTTCGTAATAAATGCGTACAGGCCATGTAAACGTTTTCATTGTCTGTTGGAGAATCTAAAGTAATGGGTAGTGGGCTTAGCCAAACAAATCTTCTGAGGAACCCGCCAGTTTAGGGGGCTGCAAGCCAAAATGAAGGTAAGCATGAGGGGTGACAACCCGACCGCGTGAAGTCCTCATGATAAACCCCTGTTGCAACAAATAAGGCTCCAACACATCTTCTATTGTGCCGCGCTCTTCGCTTATGGCAGCGGCAAGGGTGTCTAGCCCCACCGGGCCACCGGCAAAATTTTCGATCATGGTCAGCAGTAGTTTGCGGTCAAGCGCGTCAAAGCCGTGGCTATCTACCCGCAACATGTCTAAAGCCAATATGGCAACGGCATCGGTAATGACGCCATCGCCTTTTATTTCAGCAAAATCGCGCACCCTGCGTAACAAGCGGTTGGCAATGCGGGGTGTGCCGCGCGAGCGGCGGGCAATGGCAACCGCACCGGCGGCTTCTATACTAATGCCCAATACTTGGGCGGAACGGGTGACAATGCCGGACAGCTCTTCTATGGTGTAAAACTCCAAGCGCTGCACTATGCCAAAACGGTCACGCAATGGCGAAGTCAGCAAACCGGCTCGAGTGGTCGCACCGACTAAGGTGAAGGGCGGCAAATCCAGTTTAATGGAACGCGCCGCCGGGCCTTCACCAATCATCAGGTCAAGTTGGTAATCTTCCATTGCAGGATATAAAATTTCTTCAACCGCCGGACTGAGCCGATGTATTTCATCAATAAATAGTACATCATGGGCTTCAAGATTGGTCAATAATGCGGCCAAATCCCCCGCCTTATCCAGCACTGGCCCGGAAGTTTGGCGGATATGAACGCCCATTTCTGCGGCAATAATGTTGGCCAAAGTGGTTTTGCCTAGCCCCGGCGGGCCAAAAATCAACACATGATCCAATGCCTCTTGCCGTGCCAATGCGGCTTGAATGAAAATCTCCATTTGTATCCGCAATTCAGTTTGGCCGACGTAGTCCACCAACCGCTTAGGGCGAATGGCGCGGTCTTGGCGCTCTTCATCAATTTGGCTGCGTGCCGTCACCAATCTATCGCTTTCTATCATTTACTGACCCTTATCTGACTGCATTCTGCAAAGCCAAGCGGATGATGTCTTCACAGCTTTTGTCTTGACTGTTGATGTTTTGCACCATTTTAGCGGCATCCAGCGGCTTGTAGCCCAGCGAGCATAAGGCACTGATCGCTTCCTGTTGATGATTATTGGCTGTTGGCAGAGTGCTTTGGGTACTATTGAAAGCCGCTATGCTACCCCCGGTCAACACCGGCAAACGGTCACGCAACTCTATCACCAAGCGTTCCGCCGTTTTTTTACCGACCCCGGGTAAGCGCACCAAAGCCTGGGTATCGTTGTTGCGGATACAGAGTTGAAACGCTTCGGCACTTTGTCCGGACAAAATGGCCAATGCCAATTTAGGGCCAACGCCAGTTATTTTAATGAGCGTCCTGAACAACGCCCGGTCTGCTTCATGGGCAAAACCAAACAGGCTGTGGGCATCTTCCCTAACTACCAAGTGGGTATGTAACATAATTTCTGTCCCCACTAGCGGCAGGTCGTAAAACGTGGTCATCGGAGCTTCCAGTTCGTAACCCACGCCTTGCACATCCAACACCAATAGTGGCGGCGCTTTATGTACAAGCTTGCCGCGCAAAAAACCAATCATGAACCGACCGCATTGCGCAAACGTGCTTCGGTTTGCTGGTAATGGGCGTGGCATATCGCCAAGCCTAGGGCATCACTGGCATCAACGGACAATACCCCTTGGCAGTTAAGCAGTATTTTAACCATGTGCTGCACTTGCAGTTTGTCGGCATTGCCCTTGCCCACTAAGGCCTGTTTGACTTGTCGGGCGGCATATTCAAAAACCGGCACGTCTGCCGTTTGCACGGCACAAATTGCCGCCCCCCGCGCTTGCCCTAGCTTAAGGGCGGAATCCGCATTTTTATGCATAAACACCTGTTCTATAGCCATTGCTTGGGGTTGGTGCAATTCGGTTAGTTGTTGCACGCTGTCAAATATCTGTTTAAGTCGGTCAGGAAAATAGTCCGCCGTAATGCGGATGCAACCGCTGGCAACATAACGGAAACCTAAGGGTGAAAAATCAATAATGCCGTAACCGGTTATGCGCGAGCCTGGGTCTATACCTAAAATTTTCATGCCATGTCAATGAAGTGGTGGTCAGTGCGGCCATTTTAAGCCCGGACGGAACGAGTAAGCAAAGTAACCCGTTGCAGCAGCGGAATACCGGACAATCGTGTCACGAAGCCCCGGATTCTACTTTGCTGTATCTAGACCGCTTCACTACACGGCTAATTTGACAGCGTGGGCACAAACAGAATGTCCACCCTACAAAAAGGGGCAGTTCCGATAAATCGGCAGGTCATCACGGAGCTATGGCAAAAAAATCGCTCGCAACGCGGGAAAAGAAAAGTGTTAAAGGGTTGAATAGTTAAAAGGCCCGAACAATACGCACTGCCGTAGTCAAACTCACTCGAACTCCAGTAAAGGTGACTGACAAAACCACCTACAACGAATTTGTTCAAGTGCAGTTGCTTCAGCCCACCTATGGGCGGCAAATGACCAGTCGTGGATTTATGCGGGCCTTAAAGTCAAACGCAAATCAGCGCCTACCTGTCTGACATCCTGCCATGCCAAGACTTGTTTGTCCGCCATTGCCAGCATCTCAGGCAGATAAAACAAACCGCGCCCTTGGTGGCCCATCAGGCTAGGTGCCATATACACCACCAGCTCATCAATCAACTTGGCCGCCAGCAACGCGCCATTCAACACCGCACCCGCTTCCAGCAAAACATCATTGACCTGCTGCCCCGCCAAAAAGCGCATCACCTCTGGCAAATTTAACCGCCCGCTAGCATCGGGCAGACTGTATACTTCAAAACCAGCTTGTTGCAAACGTTGCTGTTTGTCGGCATTTTCTGAGCAGGTAAGGATTAACGAACGCCCCGGCAGTGCCGCCATTTGTGCGGTGGGCGGCGTTTGCAGTTGGCTGTCTAAGATAACCCGTAGCGGTTGTGCGACCGGAAAACTGACCCTAGCGGTCAGTGACGGGTTATCAGCCAATACCGTGTTGACCCCCGTCAATAGTGCCGAACTTTCCGCCCTCAGCCGATGGACATCGGCACGGGCTTGCGGGGAGGTGATCCATTGGCTTTCGCCAGAAGCCATTGCCGTGCGACCGTCCAGACTCATAGCCAATTTGCTACGCACAAACGGGCGGTTTTCGGTCATGCGCTTAACAAATCCACGGTTTAAAGTGCGGGCATCGTCTGCCAACACATTAACACTGACCTCAATCCCGGCGGCCTGTAATTTTGCCAAACCTTGACCTGCCACTAATGGGTTGGGGTCTGCTATGGCGGCTACTACGCGGCTTATTCCCGCTTTAACCAGTGCATCCGCGCAAGGCGGCGTTTTGCCATAATGGCTGCACGGTTCCAGCGTAACGTAAGCAGTGGCGCCTTGAGCCAGGTTTTCTGAATGCAGCGATTTAAGTGCGGCAATTTCGGCATGGTCGCCGCCTGCCCGGACATGCCAGCCTTCACCAATAACCACGCCGTCTTTGACCAGCACACACCCAACACGCGGGTTAGGTGAGCAGGTATAACGCCCCCGCTGCGCCAGTTGCAAGGCCTTGGCCATAAAAAAAACATCTTGTGGCGATGACATTATTTCTTTTGTATGCTTTCGATAATTTCAGTGAATTCGCTAATATCCTGAAAACTCCGGTATACCGAAGCAAAACGCACAAACGCCACATGGTCAAGCACGCTCAATTCCTTCATGACTTCCTCGCCTAGCTCTTGGGCGCTAATTTCATGCTCGCCTTTTGCTATCAGAGCCTTTTTGATGCGCCCCAGTGCCGCTTCTATTTGCTCACTCGCAACCGGGCGTTTTTCCAATGCCTTAAGCATTCCGGAACGCAACTTCTTGTCATTGAAGGGTTCGCGTAAACCATCCCGTTTAATAATCCGTGGCAAGGTCAATTCGGCCGTTTCGTAGGTGGTGAAACGCTCTTTGCAGGCATTACATTCACGACGGCGGCGCACTTGATCGCCTTCATTGGCTAACCTAGAATCAGTGACCCGTGTGTCATCTGTGCCACAAAATGGACATCGCATAAAATTTAATTGTCAGTGTGTTGGTGATTATTCGGCGATAATTTTGTTTAGACAAGGCTTACAAAAAATTAACCGGCTGGAATTTGCCATAGTGCTGGTGATAATCTTCTATTGACCGGTTAATGACTTCATGGGCTTCTTCACGTCCATAGACGTCAGTAATCTCGCAGACATTGCTTTCATTGGGCAAATGTTTGTAAGTCAGGAAATAATGCTTTAACCGGTTGATATAAGACAGCGGACAGTCGGAAACATCACGCCATTGCCGATAAAATTCATCACCCTGCATAACGGCAATAATTTTGTCGTCGGCTTCGCCACCATCCAATAACCTGAATCCACCAATGGGTACAGCTTGCACCAGTATGTCACCGTGGGTGACGCTACGCTCACTCAACACACAAATATCCAGTGGGTCGCCGTCACCTTTAGCCACCAATTTGCCGGAGCGCTCGGCGGCAAACTCAGCCGTCTTTTCCGCACAGAACGTCCTTGGGATAAAGCCGTATAAAGTGGGGATCATATTGGAAAACTTTTGCGGCCGGTCAATTTTTAAGTAGCCACTGGCCTTGTCAATTTCATACTTGACCGTATCCGAGGGTACGATTTCAATGAAAGCAGTGACCACTTTAGGGGCTTCCATACCCGGGGAAATACCATGCCAAGGATGCGCTTTAAATCTTTTATCCATTTGCTTATTGGGTTGTC